>CADBBP010000023.1 GCA_902792855.1 uncultured Prevotellaceae bacterium | reverse complement strand
AAGCCGACGGAGAATTTATCGACCCTCGATGGTATGGTGATTTCTTTTGTATAGAAAGGCTGACAAGTGGATATCTTTCGTTGGAATGTGGAGTCGAGCCAGTCGTATGGCACGTCGTCGATGATCAAGTCTGAAACAATCAGTGGTGCGGCCCCCACCTGCTGGTACTGCTCTATCTGGCAGGGCTCAAAGGAAAAGAAGCCGCTCACATTGCCGTAGAAGAGTTCCTTGCCATGGCGAAATGAGCCGTGGGGAGAGAAGTGGGGCGCCTCAAGACCATCCTCCACACCATAATAGGTCACTGCATTGTTCTTTTGGTCGCCCTTCAGCCGCAGCAGCCCCTTGTCGGTGGAGAGCCACAACCATCCCTTGCTGTCGCCGTCGATGGAATAGATGCTGTTCAAGTTGATGTGGAAGCGGTGATTGACAGGTTCAAAGGCGTCATTCTCCTTATTGTAGAGGAATAGGCCGCCACTGTTGGCGATGGCCCACAGCCGGTGCTCCGCGTCCTCATAGCAGGCCAGGGCATCTTCCAGCGGATAGTTGCCGTTGGAGGGGGCGTATTGGTGGAAGCGCAGCGACTGAGGCTGGCGCACGTCACCGCTGACGCGGAGGATGCCGGCATTCTCAGTGGCTATCCAGAGCCGGTGTTGATGGTCCTCCCGGATGGTTTGCACTTCGCAGTTGCTGAAATCCCGGCCTGCCTCGCTCATCTTGAGCAACCGACCCTTCCCGTCGGGGAAAACCACTGACATGCCATCGTTCTGGGCTATCCATATCGTACCGTCACGCTGGCGGAAGAAGTCTTTCACGCTGCCTTCCCTGATGTATGGCGTATTGTGATGGTCAAGGATTTGTGCCTGCTTTCCTTCTTTCCAGGTGATGATGCCATGCGAACTGCCAAACCAGAGTTCTCCGTCGCCTTTGTCCAATACGGCAAAAATGGTCTGGACGTGAATGGGGATAATGTCCGCCATCCGGCTGAACCCGGGAATCTGGCTGTTGTAGGTCACCTTGTTCTCCAAACGGTCGTAGTGGGCCAGGCCATACGGCTGAAGACCCAACCAGAACCATCGGCCGTCGGGAAGACCCAACCAGAACCATCGGCCGTCGGAAGTAAAGACACTCTGAATGCGGTTCACTGGCAACTCCCTGCCCGCAGGGTTGAGAGAGCAGAAACGGAAAGGAGATGGCTTCGTGCTAAGGTGCACGATGCCCTGGTTGCGTGTGATGGTCCACAGGTTTCCTTTCCCATCGGTCAGCATGTCATAGCAGAAATTAAGTTCGGCGTAGTTCTCCACCTCCGTCAGGTTGTCGAGCCCCACGCGGGTCAGTCCTTCTATGCAGCAGCCCCACACGGAGTGGCTGACGGGGTCCTCCACCAACTGGTGGAAGGTGCGGAAGTCACGACGCCCCTCGTTGATACGGTGGGCGCCAGGGGCATGCTCGTTCTCGGGATGCTCCAGGCACACGATGCCATTCTCCCAAGTGCCTATCCAGAGGCGCCCCCTGCTGTCCATCAAGAGCGACGAGGCGGTGTTGCGCTCGCTCAGTCGGGGATAGCTCACCATCTTGCCGCTTTTCTTGTCCAACCGGAACAGACCGCCCTCCCAGGTACCCAAATACAGATTGCCCTTGGCATCCTCGGCAAACGAGTGCACACCGTCGGGCATGCTCATATTGACAAAGGCATCTTTTTCGGCATCATAACGGGAAGCACCGGCGTCCGTTCCAGCCCAGACTGTTCCATCGGCAGAAGTGAAAAGTACGTTGATGGAGCGAGCTTGGTCTCCATGGAGATGGTAGGTCTTGAACCGTCCGTGCTTCCTGTCGAAGCGTGCCAGACCGTCGCGAGTTCCTGTCCATAGGTTGTTTTCCTTGTCTTCTGTCAAGCAACGGACATAATTGTTGGGAAGGATGCCCGGCGAATAGGCATTGCTCCGATAAGACTTGAAACGGTAGCCGTCGAAAGAATGAAGTCCCTGGTCTGTTCCTATCCACATCAACCCATAGTGGTCGAGCATCAGGCAGCGGGCATCCTCAGTACCCTGAACGGGGGTCTGCGACATGATCCTGAGTGGTATATGTTGTGCTGCCAACACTTGGGTGACAGCAAAAAGGAATGGCAAAAGTAGTTTTCGTGTCATGTGTCAATAGGTTGTTAGCACTTCCATGTTGCAAAAATACAAAAAATAATCTGATTGGCAACCATGGCATGGAAAAAATCTATTTTTCTATTTGTTGGGCGGAAAATGGCATTTTTCCTGATGATGTGGGGTAAAGTGCTCATAGAGAGGGCGCATTATCTCAAAAATAATGATTTGTTCCCCTAAAATCACGATAAGGGGAGGTCGATTCTACGCTGTTTGCCTATCTTTGCAATCAAATTCCGCAATCGCTTACATGAAACTATCAATAACCATAAATCATTTCATTAAAAACCGTATCAAATGAACCATGCTCATTTCATTCTTCCATCCAAGAGGCTATGCTTCGCGATGGCGTTGGCAGCAGGAATGATGGCATTCCCATCGCTGACAATGGCAGACCCGGCTGTTCA
Source organism: uncultured Prevotellaceae bacterium (assembly GCA_902792855.1). GTDB lineage: Bacteria > Bacteroidota > Bacteroidia > Bacteroidales > Bacteroidaceae > Prevotella. The sequence goes on along the minus strand of CADBBP010000023.1, from coordinate 30,709 downwards.
GGAAATACAGCAGACCGCTGTCGTGAAAGGCCAGGTAACAGACAAAAACGGTGAACCGATCATCGGTGCCACTGTGAAGGTGAAAGATGCTGCCGCTGTCGGTACTGTAACCGACTTCGACGGCAACTTTGAGTTAAAAGATGTACCGGCACAGGGTACGCTTGTCATCACTTACATTGGCTACGCCACCAAGGAAGTAGCCTACAATTCGGGGCAGACAGTGAACGTTGTCCTGGAGGAAGACGCTGAAACCCTGCAAACGGTGGTGGTGGTAGGTTATGGCACGATGCGCAAGAAGGACCTCACGGGTGCTGTCGTACAAATCGACCCCAAGAAGATTGCCGACCAGAACCCTGGAACGGTGCAGGACCTGCTCCGCGGCACTCCGGGCTTGCAAATCGGCTTCAGCTCCGATGCCCAGGCCAACGCCAGCATACAACTGCGTGGCCAGAACTCTCTCTACACGGACGGCTCACACAACGCACCGCTTATCATTTTGGACGGCATGCAGTTCGCTGGCAGTCTCTCGGAAATCAACCCCGATGATATCGAGCAGATTGATGTGCTGAAGGATGCCTCGTCGGCAGCCATCTATGGTGCCAAGGCCGCCAGCGGTGTCCTCATCATCACCACGAAGAAAGGCAAGGAGGGAAAGCCCATCATCAATGTGAGCGCAAACCTCGCTGCCAATACCAAGGCCGCCTATCGCGATGTGTTCAGCCCAAGCGAGTACATGACCTATCGTGAGGACTGGTACAAGGCGCAGACCTACGGCTATCGTGACGATGGCACTTGGGGCTACTATGGCAAGGACAGTGGCATTCCCGTGGGCTACTATGACAACTTTAACAATCTTTCAAGATATGGCATCTCACAGGACCAGTGGGCAAGCAACGGCCCGAAGACCTCGCAAGCCGGCGAGTCGATGCTCAGCCTTTACGCAAGACGCATGGGCTTCGATGCCGACGCCGCCCTCGTGATGGAGAACTTCCTGGCTGGCAAGACCTACAACTGGGAGGATGCCGTCTTCCGCACGGGCTTCAACCAGGACTACAACGCCAGCGTCTCGGGTGCTACAGACCGCATCAACTACTACTTGGGCTTCGGCTATCTGAACAACGAGGGAGCCATCCAGGGTGATGACTATTACTCCTACCGCGCCAACATGAAGTTGAACGCCAAAATCACCGACTGGCTTGAAGTGGGTGCGAACGTAAACTTCCAGGACCGTAGCGATGTCTCGCAGAAGGTGCCCCTGGGCAGCAACTATTGGGATGACAACCAGTTGCGCGAGTCTCCCTATGCCTCACGCTACGATGCCGATGGCAATGAGGTGCAGTACCCCCGTACAGGAAACCCCACCAACGGTGGCTACAACTATCACTTCCAGCAGCAGTACATCGATTTGGACAAGGGCTATACAGTGCTCAACACCATCTTCAATGCAAAGGTGACACTGCCTTACGGCTTCACCTATCAGTTTAATATCGCACCGCGCTTCCAGTGGTTCTACGACCGTTACTGGATGTCGGCATCGCTCCCCGACAGCAAGGCGGCCGACCGTGGCTCCAACCGCAACACCTCGAAGACCTTCAACTGGAACTTGAACAACACCCTGACTTGGGACCGCACGTTCAACGACTTGCACCACTTCACCGTCACCCTTGTTCAGGAGGCAGAGGAGAACCGTTACTGGTATGATGAAATCCATGCCCGCAACATCACACCTACCGATGTGCTGGGATTCCACTATATTGAGGGTGCCAACAAAGAGCAGAGCTCATTCAAGACCAATGACACCCACTATACCGCAGCTGCTTATCTGGGCCGACTGTTCTACGGATTCATGGACCGCTACATGGTGACAGCGACAGTGCGTCGCGACGGTTATTCCGCTTTCGGACAGAACAACCCCTGGGCCAACTTCTGGTCGCTGGGTGCAAGCTGGGTGCTCTCGGAGGAGAAGTTCGCACAAAACTGGAACTGGCTCGACATGGCCAAGCTGCGCGTCAGCTACGGTACCAATGGTAACCGCTCGCTGAACGACACCTACCTGGCACTGTCCAACCTGGCCAATGGCGGCCTCTATGCATACTATAAGTATGGAAGCACCACACAGGAAGTGCTCAATGCCCTTCAGGTGAGCCGCCTGGGCAACCCGAACTTGGAGTGGGAGAAGACTTCCTCTTGGAACTTCGGTGTTGACTTCTCTCTTCTCAAGCGTCGCATTTCTGGTAACATTGACATCTACCACAAGCGCACACACGACATGATCATGAGCCAGCGCTTGCCCAACTTCACCGGTTTCAGCAACATCACCACCAACCTCGGTGAGGTGACAAACACCGGTTTCGAGATTGCGCTCAACACCCGCAACATCGACATGGAGAACTTCAGGTGGACCACCGCGTTGGGCTTCTCCTATAACAAGAACAAAATCAAACACCTCTACTATGAGTACGATGAGGATGGCAAGGAATTGGACGACACCAGCAATGGTTGGTTCATCGGCAAGCCCATCGGCGAGATTTGGTACTGGAAGACCGACGGCATCTGGCAGGTGGACGAGGCCGCAGAGGCTGCCAAGGTGAACCAGAAGCCGGGCGACCCGAAAGTTGTAAACGTCTATACTGAGGATGACAAGATCCTCGAAGACGGAACGAGGGTGCCCGTCTATAACGACAAGGACAGAACCTACCAGGGAACCACCCAGCCGCCCATCTACTGGAGCATGCGCAACGACTTCACGTTCCTGAAGAACTTCACCTTCTCATTCTCGATGTACAGTTACATGGGGCATAAGAGCCGCGCCGGCTACTGGCTGAACGGCGACAACTCCGGCTCCATGTTCACACAGACTTGCAATACGTATAAGAAGAAATACTGGACGCCCGACAACCCGACCAACGATTACGGTCGCCTGAACGCTGTAGGTCCCTCTGGCGTGACAGGTATTGAGAAGGTCTATAACCGCAGCTTCGTCCGTTTGGACAACATCACGCTCGGCTACACCATCCCCGTGGAGTTGACCAGCAAGATTGGTGTCCAGAGGGTGCATGTGACAGCAGGCATCAACAATGTGTTCACCATCGACGATTGGGAATACGGTGACCCCGAGACAGGAGGATTCGCCAACCGTCAGTTCCAGTTCGGTCTGAACGTAACGCTCTAAAGATATTGGGAAGCAGTAATTAGGATTTTTGATTACTTAAAAAATGAAAGAAATGAACAACAAGAATATATTGAAGGGTGGAGTGGCAGTAATAGCGATGGCCTCGATGTTGGCTGGTTGTGGCGACTCCTTCCTGGAGCAAGACCCGCTGTCATTCTACGAGCCGGCTACCACCTATAGCACAGAGGCCGGTCTGCAGGCTGCCCTTGCTCAGTGCGACAAGCAGTTGAAAACCTACCGCATCGACGGCAACTGGAACAATGTGGGCATCTTCACCAACTACCTCATGTCGGATGTCGGCATGTATGCCAAGACCGACATGGGCGGCGGCTTCCAGGACAACTTCGACGCCAAGCTGACGCCGACATCAGGCATGGCTGGCGGTGGAGACGGCAACTATATGCAGCGTTTCTGGGACCAAGGCTTCAGCATGGTGAAGTATGCCAACTCCATTCTCTCGTATGTCGATCAGGTGAAAGGGCTTGATGATGCAACACGTGATGCGTACAAGGGACGTGCCTATTTCCATCGTGCCTATGCTTATTACAACCTGGCTTTGCAGTTTGGAGACATCCCCTTGGTCACAAAGCTTATCAGCGTGCCCAAGCGCAACTACACCTCTGCAAGCAAGGAGGCCATCTTCAAAATGCTGGTCAAGGACCTGGAGTTTGCCGTTGAGCATGTACCCGCACAGGCCAAAATGAGCTACATGGGACAGGTGAACCAGGAAGGCTGCATGCAATTGCTTATCAAGTGCTACCTGGCCGTCGGCGAGTATGCAAAGGCCGAGGCTATGGCCACCGACCTGATCAGCAACCATGGATTAAAGCTGATGACCGAACCCTTCGGCACCTGGCAACCCTCTGGCAATGAGAAGACTTGGAAGGTGACACGCAACGTGGTGTGGGACCTGCACCGTACTCCCAACATCGCCGACCCGGCCAACAAGGAGACCATCATGATGATCTCCAACAGCAATGACCAGGATTTCACCACCTATAATATCATGCGTGCCTGCTTCGCCCACTGGAGCAACGGCATCATTCGCGACCCACACGGACTGGGTGGCCCCGGACAGAACATCGCACGCAACAACAAGGACTACAATGAGGCGCTTGACTGGGTGCGTGTGGCCGGACGTGGCATCGCACTGAACCGTACTTCTTACTATTACAACAAGACCATCTGGATGGATGAGAATGGTGAGTACGACTGGCAGGACTTGCGCCACAACCGCGAGGTGGGCAACTGGATGGAGATGGAAGACTTCAAATACAACAACCGCAAGTCTGACTGCTATGGGCAGAACTACCAACTCTATGCCACCGAGGATTATGTCGATCCCTCAGACCCCTCAAAAGTCCTGGTCCACAAGGGCGACATCCTATGCTCCGACACCATCCGCAGCTGGTATCCCACGCCTCTCTACCAACTCTATATCCTCGATACACCTAATGAGATGAACATGGGTGCCAACCAGTTCCAGGGGGCTTCAGGCAAAGGCGCCAACGGCGACATGTACCTCTTCCGACTGGCAGAGACGTATCTGCTGCGTGCCGAGGCTCGCTTCTACCAAGGCAAGATTGCCGAGGCTGCCAGCGACGTGAACGTCATCCGCCAGCGTGCCAATGCCAAGAAGATGTACACTTCCGTCACCATCGGCGACATCATGTCGGAGCGTGCACGCGAACTGTACCTTGAGGAGTTCCGTCAGGCTGAGATGGTTCGAGTGAGCTGGTGTCTCGCCCGCAGCGGCAAGGCCGACGAATGGGGCAACACATACGACCTGAACACATGGGACAAGCAGGAGGGCACCGACCTCAATGGAGGCAGTTACTGGTATCGCCGTTGCGTCACCTACAACGTGTTCAACCATCCTTATGGAAAGGGACAGCAGGGCAACCAGACCTACGAGTATAAAATCAACAAGCACAACCTGTTCTGGCCTGTTCCCAACTCAGCCATCACGGCCAACAACAAGGGACAGCTGCGTCAGAACTACGGTTACGACGGCTACGACGAGTCCATCCCGATGTGGACGAACTGGGAGGATGCCGTTGCAGACGAGGAGATTGCAAATTAACTCCATTATCATATATCATAGGTTTTAGTTAGTATTTCCAAAGTGGAGGGGGACAGTCAGCGCAAAGTGGGCTGCCCCCCTTTTGCAACAAACCGGACTTGATTATTCACTTATTTTTCAGAACAATGAGAAAAGTCATATTTTGCTTTGCCTTGCTGACGGCAGTGGCAGGCCAGGCGCGCCCATGGTCGGGCGATGAGGTGAGGGAAGTCATCAGGCGTGTAAACAATTACTGGCAGACCAACAATCCTGCTGAAGTACGGGCGTTTTGGGACAATGCTGCCTATCATACAGGCAATATGGAGGCGTATAAGTTGCTGAAAGACCAGAAAATGCTCGATTATAGCATACGTTGGGCGGAACATAACAACTGGATGGGCGCAACGGAGCCCGACCCGGCCAAATGGAAATACAAACAGTATGGCGAAGGGCAGGACTTTGTGCTCTTCGGTGACTGGCAGATTTGTTTCCAGACGTATATCGACCTCTATCAACTTTCACCCGACGAGAGGAAAGTGGCGCGTGCGAAGGAGGTGATGGGATATGAGGCAGACTCCAAGGTGAACGACTACTGGTGGTGGGCAGATGCACTCTACATGGTGATGCCGGTGATGACCAAGATGTATAAGTTGACGGGTGACACCAAATACTTGAGGAAACTCCATGAGAACATCCTCTACAGCGACAGCATCATGCTCGACAGCGAGACAGGCCTGTATTTCCGGGATGGCAAATACATCTATCCGAAGCACAAGACGGCCAATGGCAAGAAGGATTTCTGGGCACGTGGCGACGGCTGGGTGCTTGCTGGCTTGGCAAAGGTGTTGCAAGACATGCCTGATAGTTATGCGCACCAACCTTTCTTTTGCGAGAAATACACCCGCTTGGCACGTGCCGTGGCAAAAACCCAACAACCCCAAGGGTATTGGACGCGGTCGATGATGGACCCGGAACAGGCTCCCGGGCCGGAGACTTCGGGCACTGCTTTCTTCTGTTATGGGTTGCTCTGGGGCATTAACAACGGCTATCTATCCAAGGATGAGTTTGCTCCAACCGTTGAGAAGGCGTGGGAATACCTGACGGGGACAGCCTTGCAGGCCGATGGAAAGGTTGGCTATGTACAACCTATCGGCGAGAGGGCTATCCCCGGACAGAGGGTGGATGCCAATTCACAGGCCAACTTCGGCGTAGGTGCCTTTCTGCTCGCGGCGTGTGAATATGTAAGATTTTTGGAGCACAAGTGATTTGTGCAATCAGGATCAAGAAAGACCAAGCATTCTGATTACTCAGGCATCATCACCACTTGAATATGGTTCTTGGTCTGGATGTTTACTATCACGAATTTGAGAATTAAAGAATTTTTTCCTTGATGATGGAATGAATTGGAATTTGAGAAGAAATGACATATCATTTCCAAACTCTATCGTGCAAGGTTCGTGTCGCTTGCGATGATAATTCCTCAAAATTCATTTCGTCTGCTTGTGAATTCTTTAATTCTCAAATTCGTGATAAATAGATTCTTTTATTCAGGCATCATCACCACTTGAATATGGTTCTTGGTATTCAGAATCACATTCTTGAGGAAGTCGGACACTTGCTTGGGGGTGACGCTCTCCACGGTGCTCTTGTAGTTGGAGTGGATATCCACACCATACGTGTTGAAACGGTTGAGCACGGTGAGCCAGTAACCGTTGGTGGAGGCATCCACGTCGGCCTGTTTGAGAAGGATTTGCTTCACCTTGTTCAGGTCTTCCTCGTTGGGACTCTTCACGGTGGCGTTCATGCCCTTCGTGAATTCAGGAATGGCAGCCATGGCCTTCTCGGGATTGAGCTGTGCCGTCCCTTCGATGGTGATGAAGGTGACGGGGCCGTCGGTATCGATTTCTGACTCTGCTCCGGCGTGGTAGGCGGCCGACATGTTCTCGCGGATTTCACGGTTGAATGCCATGTCGAGGATTCTGCCGGCATAGTCGGCCAGGATGTTGGTCTTCGGGTCGTACTTGAGGGCTTTGGAGCGCCAGATTTCAGCAGCCTCGGCCTGTGGGTTCTCCATCTTCTTTGTGAAGGATTTGGAGAGGTTGCCGTTCACGAGTGTGCGCGTTTCCTTTCCTGTGAGGTCGGCCTTTCCCTTCGAGGGCAGGGATGCGATATACTGCTCGATATATTCGCGGAGCTGTGCTTCATCGAAGTTGCCCACGAAGATGAAGTTGAAGTTGGCTGCGTTGCTATAGAGCTGGCGTGTCAGTTCTATCATTTTGTCGTAGTTGAGGTTCTCTACCTGCTCGGCGGTGGGCACCCTGTAAAGGGGGTTGTTGCCATAGACAGCACTTGCCACGGAGTCTTGGAACACCACGCTGCTGTTGAGGCTGATGTTCTTGAGTTGGGTGACGAACAGATTGCGCAAGTTGTTGAACGCGTTCTCGTCTTTGTTGAGGTTGGTGAAGCTGAGATAAATGAGCTGCATCAGTGTCTCAAGGTCTTTCGGGGTGGTGTTTCCCTTGAGGGCGTGCTGCGCCATCTTGATGTTGTAGGAAGTGCCCACTTGCTTGCCGGAGAGGGCTTTCTGCAGGTCGGTGGTCATGAAGTTGCCAAGGGCGCTTTGTGCGAGGAAGATGTCGGCGAGTTGCAGGGTCATGGCATCCTCTTTCGGGAAAATTGATGCTCCGCCGGGTGCCACGGCGAGAAGTTGGATCTCATCGGCATTGAAGTCGGTGTGCTTGAGCATCACCTTGGCTCCGTTGGAGAGGGTGAGTTGTTTGAATCCGAGTGCCTGGTTGGTGCTCTCGCTCACGATGCTGCCTTTTGCCGGCAATGTGCTCATGAGGGGTTCTTGTTTCACGTTGTCAACGTAAGCCTCGAGTTTCTCGGCCCTCACGCCATCGACCACCTTTTTCATCTCTGCGGGGGTGTAGTATTGCTTTCCTTCCACATCCTGCACGAATGCTATGGCCACGAAGTTGGTGTCGGTCTCGCTGATGAGTTCCTGTGCAACCTGGTTGATGATGTCAACGGAGAGCATCGGGGACATTTGTTTGAGCAATTCATATTCTTGTTCGATGGACGGGGTGGGCTCGCTGTCGATGAAGTTTTGCACGTACTGGTTGCAGAAAAGGTTGGTTCTTGTTTTCTCGCGGTTGTTGTATGCCTTCTCCAACTGACTGAGAATTTCCGACCTTGCACGGTCGTACTCCGTGGCGGTGAAACCGAAGTCCTTCACCCTTTTGGCCTCACGGATGGCGGTGGCTAATGCTTCGAGGTCCTTGCCTTCCTTGGGCACCACCTCCATCGTGAACGCGTCTTTCGTTCGGGAGACGAGATAGGAACCTTCCGACACCCTGACCTGGCTGATGGCGCTTTCTGGTTTCTGGGCTTCTTCTTGGAAACGCTGGTTGAGCATGCTGGTGATGGCGTCACGGGCATAGTCGATGACAAAATAGGGGATGGTGCTCTTCATCTCGTCGGGCACGGCGTCATGCTTCATGGATACGAGGAACATCGACAACTGCTGTTCCTTGTCTTTGCCCACGAGGTAAATGCCCTCGTTGTTGTCGGGCACTTCCACGGGTTCCACCTTGGCGGCGTTCTCTGGCACCTTGATGCCGGAGAAGAGTTCCTTCACTTTTTGTTCGGTGCGATCGACATCGATGTCGCCCACGATGATGATGCCTTGGTTGTCGGGACGGTACCATTTGCGATAGTATGCCCGCAGGGTCTCTGGTGAGCAACCGTCGATGACGGACATCAGACCGATGGGGAAGCGGTCGCCGTATTTCGAACCCGGATAGAGTTCGGGCAGTTTCCCTTCAAGGATTTTCTGCGTTCCCTTGATGCGCATGCGGTATTCGTTGTGCACCACGTCGCGCTCCTGGTCGATGGCTTTGGCGTCAAGCGTGATGCCGTTCGACCAGTCCTTGAGGATGAGCATGCAGGAGTCGAGGGCGGTGATGCGTGCTGTGGGCACATCCTCGATAAAATAGACGGTCTGGTCGGTGGAGGTGTAGGCGTTGAGGTTTCTGCCATACTCCACGCCAATCGACTGCAGGTATTCCTGCAAGGCGTTGTCCTTGAAATGGTCGGTGCCGTTGAAGGCCATGTGCTCGAGCAGGTGGGCAAGACCTCTCTGGTCGTCGTTTTCCTGCACAGACCCCACTTTCTGAGCGATATAGAAACTGGCCACATGCTCCGGATAGTTGTTGTGGCGGATGTAGTAGGTCAATCCATTGTCGAGCTTGCCCTTGCGAAGGTCGGGGTCAACGGGGATGGGCGGGTTTTGGGCCTGCGCCTGTGCCATAAAGAACAGCAGCAATAGCGCGGCGGTGAATAGTTTTCTCAATTTCATGTCTAAAATGTGTTAATGAATAGTGTAATGAGTTGCAAATGTATAACAAAAACTTGACATATCTTGCGTTTTATCATTATTTCACACAAATTATATGTTTTATGTTATTCCGTAACTCTTCTGCGAATATGTTTTTAACGCGAATTTCCACGAATTGGACATAAATTTAACCATGAAATTGGTTATTTGCAGATGACATTTTTTATTCGTTTTATTCCTTTTATTAGCGTATAGCGGTTTTTTTTCTTCTTGTTCTTCGCCCTTTCGGGCGAGCGGACGGATATGTAGGGACAGATTTTATTTCGTCCTCACTCCATCGCGCCCATACGTGAAAAAAGGCAGCATTTTTGGAAAGTTCGCATTTTATGCTTATCTTTGCCAAGTCTTTTAAAGCCGAGTCATGACCCTTTTAAAAGGTCCATGCGTGACACCGCTTAAACCAAAAAAAGACAGCGATTGCCATATCGATTATTCGAAATCAATGTTCCAACAAAAAGACATAAGCAATAAAATGATGACGTTTTCAAAATCAAATCTTGGGATTCTTGTTCTTTCCTTGGCAATGGCCATGCAAATGAATATGGGAAGGGCACAAGGATACAAAAATCCCGTGCTTCCTGGGTTTCACGCAGACCCCAGTGTGTGTCGTGCTGGCGATGATTTCTATCTCGTCAACAGCACTTTCCAGTATTTTCCGGGGGTGCCGGTGTTCCATAGCAAGGACTTGGTGAACTGGGAACAAATAGGCAACTGCCTTTCCCGACCTTCACAGGTGGATTTGAAAGGGACGGATGGCAATAGCGGGATATATGCACCGACCATCCGCTATCACAATGGAAGGTTCTACATGGTGACAACGGTCTTCCCCTCGCGCCGCCATTTCTATGTGTGGACGGACAATCCTGCTGGAGAATGGTCGGAGCCCATTGTCATCGACTTCGCCATCGGCAGCTGCGACCCGACGTTGTTCTTTGACGATGGCAAGTGCTATTTCCTATGGAAGGAAGGCGACATCAAAATCTGTGAAATTGATGTGGAGACGGGGCGCCAGTTGGGTGAAATCCATCATTTGGGTACAGGGCTTGGCGGCCGCTATCCGGAAGGCCCGCATATCTACAAGAAAGACGGCTACTACTATCTGTTGCTGGCGGAGGGCGGCACGGAGCATGGGCATCATGTGAACATCCTGCGCAGCAAGAGCCTCTTCGGCCCCTACGAGCCCAACCCGGCCAACCCCATTCTCTCGCATTTCAATATGAAGATGCAAAACAGCAACATCCAGGGCCTTGGGCATGCCGACTTGGTGCAGGCACCCGACTCTTCCTGGTGGATGATCTGCCTTGGCTACAGGACCAGTGGGTATCTGCAGCATGTGATGGGACGGGAGACGATGCTCGCCCCCGTGCAGTGGGAGAAGGGAGGCTGGCCCGTGGTGAACCAGGATGGCACGTTGCAAACAGACATGAAATGCCGGACGCTTCCCTTGGTGCCATTGGCCAAGGACCCGGTGAAAGAAGAGTTTGACTATGTCAAGCGTACTGCTCCCGGAGACAGCTATCACTCCTTAGGCTTGCCCATGGGATGGATGAGCCTGTGCAATCCCGACTATGCCAACTATTCTCTGACAAGCCGAAAAGGATGGCTCAGACTCCATCCCAGCACCACGGACCTCAGCGAGACCGCGTCGCCGACGTTTGTCGCCCGAAGACAGACAGAACTGACTTTTTCAGCAACAGCACTGTTCGACCTCTCTCATCTCTCTGAAGGGATGCAAGTGGGCATCACGGCCTATGCCGCCCCATTGAACCATTATGACGTGGTGGCCGAGAGAAAAGACGGGCAAATAGTAGTCAAGTCGAATGTGAGGCTGGGGCAGACCAGTCACGTTGAGAAAGAAATCCCCCTGACGGGCGACCTGGCCTATCTGCGCATCACTTCCGACAAGGACTTTTACTACATGATGGCATCCTCCGATGGGGTCAACTTCACCCAGTTGGCCAAGATGGAGTATCGTTTCCTCAGCACGGAGACCATTGGCGGCTTCACTGGCGTCATGCTTGGACTTTTCGCACAATGCCAGAAAGAGCCAACCAATGGGTATGTGGACATAGATTGGTTTGAATACCAATGAGGTCTCAGCCTCTGCTCACTTGATTCTGATGATGTTGAGTGAGTAAGGAGGCACGTCGAGTTGCACGCGGTTCCCCTCGGGAGAGAGCAGTTGCTCCACGGGATGGATGTTGGTGGGCGTGTCGAGCGTGTTCTCTTCCATACCGTCGTTGGCGGCGAGGCGCACCACGCGGGCGCATTTCGGGGAGATATTCTTCAGGTCAAGGTTGGCGGTGGTGCCCATCTCGCTCGTGTTGGCAACCTTTACAATGAGTTCGCCGGTCTTGTCGTCGATGGTGGCGGAGGAGAAGATGCCCTTCGTGTCATCGTGTTTCAGCACGGTGTCGAAGACCAGTTCGTTGTCCAGCCAAGCCTTCACGCTGTCGCCAGCCACCTGCAAGGTGATGTCATACCAGCGGCCCTCCTCCACGCGTCCTCGTTTGCCAACGGTCTGCAACTTGCCGCCGTTGCTGATTTGCTCGATGGCATGCTGGGTGTTGCCCCATCCGCCGAAGTTCAGCCAGCAGTAGTTCTTGTCATCGACATAGTTGAAGATGAGGAGGAAGCCCTCGGCTCCTCCATCCTTGCGGGCGCGGAACTTGCAGGTGTAGTGGTCGCTGTTGATGACGTCCTTCTCCAAGCAGATGGTCGCTTCCCTGCGACTGGTCTGTTGCACGATGTTGCCCTCCTTCTTCCAGTCGCCATGCATGTATTCCACATCCTTGCTTGTCTCGAACGAGGCACGGGTGCCCCACGTTCCGAAGCCAACACGGCTCTGCTTGGGTGTCAGCGGCTTGCGGGTCATGCCCTCGTAGGGGTTGGTCTGCCTGACTTTCACCACCTGGGTGCCGATGTGCTGAGGCATGAGTTGCTGCACATAGTAGGAAGGGGTGCCCATGACGCGGCTGCTGCTGAAACGTATCATGTCGGGGCGCCAGCGGGCGTCGTTCTCGTTGACGAAAATGGGGGCATACGAGGCCAGTTCCACCACGTCGGAGTTGTTCTCCATGCCCATCATGTAGACGGCCTCGCCCAAGGCGGCGTTCATGTTGCCCAAGTTGCCGAAGCCGTTGGTCACGGCATATTCGCCCACATAGACTTTCGGGCCGCGGCGGTCGTAGCTGTCGTATTTGTGGAATGCTCCGGCAAACCAGTCGGGGGAGCGGTAGTAGTGCTCGTCGAGCAGGTCCACGGGCAGCGTGGAGTTCCACTTCGGGTTGTCGTCGCCCCATGCCACCACGTTGCCGATGATTTTCATCTCGGGGTACTGGGCGCGGATGGCTTTGTAGAACTGCTCGTAACGCTCATAGTAGTGGTCGCTCTGCTGGCGCGGGTCGGGTTGGTTGTTTTCATTGCCCACCTCCAAGTATTCCAGTCCGAAAGGCTCCGGATGTCCGTTCTTGGCGCGCATGGCACCATACTTCGAGGTGACGGGGCCGTTGGCATACTCTATGGCGTTCAGGCACTCGTCAATCCAGGGTTGGATGCTGTCGTAGGGGGTCATGCCGCCGTGCCACAGACCCACGTTTACCACGAAGAGGGGCTTGGCGCCCAGGTCCTCGGCCAACTGCAGGTACTCGTGATAGCCCAGTCCGTCGGTGGTGCGGTAGCCCCAGTTCACATTCCAGTGACCCTCGCGCTCTTCTATCGGCCCTATCGTGCGCTCCCAACGGAAGGCGTTGTCGGGACTCTCCTGACCCTCCACAAAGCAGCCGCCGGGGAAGCGCATGAACTTCGGGTGCATCTGCCACAGCATGTTGGCAAGGTCGGGGCGCATGCCGTTCTCACGGTTCTTGAACGTGGGAGGGAAGAGGCTCACCATGTCGAGCTGCACCTGTCCCACACCGTCGAAAACCAGGGCAAACTGTGCCTGTGGGTCGTTGGCGGTGGCGGTGAGCATGGCCTCATACTTCGTCCAGCCCTTGGCCTTGATGGCAGGGAAGCCACTGACCGCACTTTCGGCATAGATCTCTGCGCCGTCCTTCGAGCAGAGCGTGGCCTTCACGGTGCCCTGGTATTTCGGGGTCTTGGCCCAGAAGGACAGGCGGTAGCTGCGCCCTTGCACGGCGTTGATGCCCCAATAGCCCTCGTTCACCAAGCAGACGGGCATGAAGGACGATGCCTTGATGTCGAGCTCCAAGGCGTTGTGCTGCACGGCATTGAGCAGGGGTGTCTTTTTCGAGGGCTGTATGAGCCGTGCCGTGAGTTGCGACGGGGCGGCAGCGTATGTTGACCAGCCCTGCATGTCGGCTGGTGCGCCAAAGCGTGGGCCGTCCTCAAACGAGCGGTTGCGTATCAGCTCGGCATAGAGACCGCCGTCGGCGGCGTGGTTGATGTCTTCGTAGAAGATGCCATAGAGCATGGGACTCACCTTCGGCCCGCGTTGCTGGGCGTCGATGTCGATGGTCACTTGTGCCTGGGTTGCTGTAGCAAAGACTGCGCAGCCCATCGTGAGAAGAAAGTTTTTGTATGTCATAATTTCAGGGTTATTTGTTTTGATTTGCCATCAAGGTTTTCTCTTTTTAGGTTTCATGCACTTTGTTTTGCAAATATACAAAGAAAAATCATACAATCATCAAAATAATGAGTAATTTTGCACAATCATTCATTTTTCACACGATAAATACGAATAGAAAATATGAACAAGAAAGCCATCATCACCATCCTGCTCATTTGTGTTGCGGCTACGTGGCAGATTCTTTTTGCACAACAAGTGAGAGAGGAGCTGGATTCCTGTCTTGTGCATAAGAATGATACAATTCTTACTAATGAGGACCTGGCAAGGGATTCGATATTTGCTGCAGAAGCAGAGAAAAGGCGCGATTCGCTGATCATGCTTCATTCTCAAATCATCGACCGGCAAGTGATTCCTGTTGACACGTCGGTGAGGACGGGTGTGCTGAAGAATGGGCTGACATATTATGTGCGCCGATGCGAAGATCCTGAGAAAAAGGCAAATTTCAGCTTGTTGGTGAAAGGAGGGTCGTTCATAGAGAATGAAGACGAACGTGGATTGGCCCACTTCGTAGAACACATGCTATTCAAGGGGACAAAACACTTTCCGGGACAAGAGGTGATAGGCTTCATGCAGCGCAACGGCATCCCGTTCGGGCACGACAGCAATGCCTTTACGGGGTACACGACCGTGCGGTATTTCCTGAACTCCATACCCTCTGACGATGAATTGCAGATGGATTCTTGCTTGTTGCTCTTGCGAGACTGGGCAGGTGAGGCCACGATGAATGACAAGGATGTGGAAAGCGAGCGCAACGTCATTGCGGAGGAATGGAGAAGCAGAAACATCGTATCGTTTGCACAACAATTCATCAATGACTTGTTAAACAACTCTTTCTATACAAAGCGATTGCCTATCGGCGACCTGGAGATTGTGAAGAACTGCCCTCCCAAACTCATTCGCAATTTCTATAAAAAATGGTATCAGCCTCAAAATCAGGCCGTGGTTGTCACTGGCGACTTCGATGCCGACGGGATGGTGGAGAAAATACGGAAATTGTTTGGCACGATGAAACGGGGCAAGCATGTCGTTCCCGAACAACCTGACGTACCAGAAAATGAGGCTCCTCTGGCACATGTGTATCAAGACCCACGACTTCCCATTTTTGCAAGTTCAATCATTCTCAGACTCCCCAAAGAAGAGAACGTTTCCAAGAATCGAGTGGGAGACCTGAGGTCTGAACTCCTCATAGACAAAATCAGGGTGTTGATGGAGGAACAACTCAAAACCCTCAAGAACAATGATGTTTTGGCAACTACCGCATACAACCTCAATCCGGCAGACATCAAGGATGCCAAATTCATCGTCTTTGAGACGAGCTCCTCTCCCGAGAAGTGGTCTTCGACACTTGAAACGTTGTTGAAAAAAGTGGAGAGCATCCGTCGCAACGGCTTTGCAGATTTCAAAAGCAATCCTCATGACCAAATGAGCCCATCCTACAACGAGGACTTTTCTGCCATCCTCTTTCCTGACACGATATGCAGCCAATTCGTATCCAAAAGGAGCAATGACTGGACAGAAAGGTTGACCAATAGTTTTTTCAGCGGAAACGCCATCAATGACTTTAGCAGCGAAAAGGCCTCGAATGGTCATGTTGCCAACACCATCACAAAGGAGCAACTCGATGAGACCTTCAGGGAAATCACCAGTGGTCGCAACATGTTGGTGACCACGATGTTTCCTAAAGATACTGCACTGCCAACAGAGGACGAAGTGATGGAAATCATCCATCGGGTGAGGAACATGAAGGATGATGAACTTGCGGATGTCGCTTTGGGAAAAGGCAAAAAGCTGGAGAGCCTCAATGTCAAAGACCTCGACATCAATCCCACACCAGGCACTGTTGTGAAAACGACCGTTCTCAATGACAGCATCAGCGAGTTGCTCTTGTCCAATGGCGTGAAAGTTGTACTATGGAAAAAGAAAACCGAACACAACTCCATCAACATGATGTTTGACCGCCCAATGGGATATTCTGCGCTTCGTGATGATGAGATTCATTTTCATGACATGCTCTCGTCGTGCAGGAGGCGTTTTGAATACGTAGGCGGCAGTTCGTGGGTTCTGGCTAAGCCTTTTGACGATGTTCTCGATGTGCCCTTGGGGTTGCGTGTCCAGGATAGCGTGGAGCGTTGGAACAATATTGAGCAACAGTTGAGGATGATTTATGCATCATTGACAACGACAGAAGTGGACTCCGTGGAAGCTGCAGAGCAAATCAGCAACATTCAAGCTGCAACTGTTGTAGCCAACAACCCCATCGTGCAGGCGCAACTTAGGGTGCATAACTTGCCAGCTGCTTCTACCAAACGTCTCATGCCTCCTACCAAGGAAGAAGTTGGTGCTTATACGGTGGAACGTTTCAAAGAACTCTTGAAGGACTATTATTCCAACTTCAATGGTTCGGTGCTTGTCGTACAAGGTGAAGTGGACGCCGACACCCTCAAACCGCTTTTGCTCAAATATATTGGTTCGCTTCCCTCAAAACCGGAGCCAGTGAAACGAAGGATTTGGGAAGCCGACCATTTCAAGACCACCAACACCACGGTTGTGGAGAAAATAGAGAATGCTGCTCCTTATTGCGCAACTTTCTTGATCTACACATGGGAGAAAGGCTACCAATATACACAGGAAACACATGCCCACAACCAGGTGCTGATGAGTGTTCTGGGCAATCTCCTGCTCAGCACATTGCGCATTCAGCATAGCGATGTTTACACACCGAAATGCATTGTGCAGGATGACTTGCTGCCCCTGCAACGCATGAAATGCACCATCGCCTACACATGCGACCCCAAGCAGCGAGAGCGTATCGCAAATGATGTTTTCAAAATCGTTCAAGACATGGCTGAAGGCAATCTCATCACCCAAAACCTCATTGACAGCTACATCACAGAGCGTGAGAAGCTGAAGAGCAACTATAAGGATAATGATTTCAGTCTTCGCTCCGACTATATTGCCCGTGAACTCAACGGCCTTGTTGTCAAGGAAGGCGATGTTTCATATATCAAGCAGGTCACGCCATCGTCTCTCAAGGCGCACTTGAAACAACTGCTCAAAAAGGGGAACCTGCACGTAGGCTACCTGACAACGGAATAATTATTTCCGAACTTACGTCCACGCTGTAGTTATTACGGCACATGGGCGGTAGCTATATTACAGTGATTATGTAATAACAAAAAACGATAATTGAATATGAAAAAGTGTATTTTTATAGTGTTGTGCTTTATCTGTATGGGATGGGGAGTAGTTGATATGCCTCTTCCTCCTAAGAAGGCATCGAAGGCATGGCGGTGGCACGCTGAAGGGGGCTTTAAGTATCCCAGTTCATACTTTCGTACAGAAACATTTGTGGATGACGTGCCTGCATCTGTCGAGGTGTTTTCAAAAGGTGACACAAAATTGTGCTATTGGTCATTGCTTGGCACGTGGTCCACGTTTGGCGATTTCCCGGAAAACGGAGTTTGGCTCAGCCCTACGGAGAGAGTGTATGAGGTAACCTATAGGGCGATGTCAAAAGGGATTGCATCTGGTCACACGCAAGAAGGGAACATATTCTATTTGAAACAGAAGATTGTGCCTGGAGGGGAAGTGAAACATAGCAAGATGCTGGTTTTGATTTACCCCCCATCTGCGCAGAGTAGGGTTTCCACATTGATAGGCATCGTCAAAGACTGGTAAATGAACGGCAAGAAGGTGGAGAAATCTGGGGAGATAACAGACATGGGAAACAAATCATTAGACATTTTGACAAAAGCAGCCAGGCTCTTGCCCCATGGGGGGAGGGTGGGGGTCTTGTTGCTCGTTGTGAGTTGTCTCCTTCTTCCGCTGTCTGCGCAGAACATCTTCCATCAGTTTGACAGCGTGTTGACCGTGAACTACCACAAAGGCAACATCGACACGGCCTATATCCAGCGGCCCAAGACGAAATGGACCGTTGCCGCTCGATACAACTTGTCTGGGGCGATGATAGAATCCAAGGGAATAGACAATGGGCAGCATTTCGTATCGGAAATGACAGCCGATTACAAATCCACCTTCAGCATGGGTGTTAGTTATTTGGGCTTTTCTCTCAACATGGCGCTCAATCCTGCCAAGCTGATGGGAAAGTACAAAGACTATGAACTGAATATCAACTCCTACGGCAACCGTTTCGGCTGGGACTTCATCTACCAAGACGCACGAAATTTCACGGGATGGCACGACCATGAGGGGATGGAGCGCATCATACTGCCTGCCGACATTCTTTCAGTGAAGACACTGAACGTCAATGCCTACTATGCCTTCAACAGCCGCCGCTTTTCCTATCCTGCCGCATTCTCGCAGAGCTACATCCAACGACGTTCCGCCGGCAGCTTTCTGCTCGCAGCGTCAGCAATGGGGCAGCACGCCAAACTCGAATGGGAGCAGAACATGGAACTGAAAATGTCGAATGTAGGTATCGGCGCCGGCTATGGTTACAACTACGTGCCCTCCCAGGGGTGGCTGCTGCATATCTCAGGCCTGCCCACATTCCTGGTCTATAGCCATACAACGATGTCATTTGGCTACACCCGCATACCGCTGCATTATCACTTCCCCGAGGTGATCATCACCGGTCGTGGCGCCGTGGTTCGTCAGACTGGCAACATTTTTTACGGCCTGTCGATGGTTTACAACTTCACAAACATAGGCGACGAGGAGAAACTTGCCTTGCATAACCAAAAATGGCGGATACGAGCTTTCTTCGGTTTGCGCCTGTAGTGATTGTTGGCTATCAATATGTGGCTATCCGTCGTATGTCATCCTCGAAGGTGTCTTTATTGAGAGCCCGTGACTTTAATTTCGAGCGATAGGTGTATATGGTAGTGATAGACGAACGCAGAATGTCGGCGATTTTCTGGTTGTCCTGTATGCCAAGGCGGATGAGGGCAAGCACACGAAGCTCGGTGGTGAGTTTGTTGGCATCTCCACCCACATCAAAGCCATTGCCTTCTGTCATCATCTTGTTCACCTCACTTACAAAATTGGGGTAAATGTTGAGGAATGCCGTGTCAAAATTCTGGTGAAACATTCGGATGCCCCCATTGATGGGGGCGTTGCTTTTCAGTTCAGCATAGAGCTCTTCCAATTTCCGCTCGCGAGCCAGGCGGTTCATCTTTCTGAGCCGTTCTTCACCTCGATGGATCAGATTGCTGCACAACTCCAAGAAACGGCCGATGTATTCGTCCTTGATGCGGTTGGCCTCCTTCATTTGCTCGTTCATGACCCTTATTTCTTCATTGTGCAGGGAAAGCTCTGCATTCATCCTGCTGATTTTCTCATTGGCTAACCGTCGCTTCCTCATCAGGGAGAGCGTGTAGATGACAGACCCTATTAAAAGCAGGGCGATGAGAGAGATGATGAAGAGCAATATGTTGGTGAGGTGCTGGGTATGAGCGCGTTCTTCATCATAGGCTTTCGTGATGAGCGGAGCCAGACGGGCTGCCTGCACGCTTCGCAGTCGGCTGCCGTAAAGTTGGGCATCGTTGCTGGCTTGCGAGAGATAGGAGTAGGCTTTCGAGTAGTCTCCTCTCTCCATCAGAATGGCGGAGAGTTCGCGAAAGGAGTTGTTTTCCAATATCGTACCTCGCAAATCACTGATGGCGCTCAGGAGCAAGTATTTCTCTTGCATGTCCGACTGCTGTTTCCTGGAGTGGAAATAGGCCAATGTGCTGGTGACGATGCTGTATCGCCGGTCGCCTTGTTGGATGGATGGCAAATAGTTCTCAAAAATGCTGATGGCTTGGTCGTCATTTCCTCGCTCACTGATGTAGCTGGCTTGGTTGGTGATGTATTCAAACGATTCTTTGGGCGCTATTTGCAAGATTAATTGTCGGTAATATTGAGTGCTGTCGATGTACTCTTTAAAATAAGGTGAATACTGGGCCATTTCCGAGCGATAGAGAAACAGTTCTGCCTTTTGGTTGTAGTATTCCACCTTCATCTCTGGCTTGAGTTGCGATGGTATGATCCCGCCAAGTATTTCTCCTGCTTTCTCAAACATGCCTGATACGGCAACAATATGTGCCATCCTGATGAGGCTGCTTGCTTTTAGGTTGGCGTCGTTGAGGGATTGTTGTATCTCGAGATTCTTTTTGATGTAATGGTATGCAGAGTCGAAATTGAATGCCATGTATTCGTCGTAGAGACGATTGTTCAAGGCCAATTCTTGTTCGGAGGTCAGTTTCATTCCTTTCACTCCGTCGTGGATGGTTTTTATTTTGGCTTGCTTTTTAGAAATGAGACTGTTCTGGCAGCCGATAAGGCTGTCAAGAGTGTGATAGAGTGCTTTGATTTCCTGGTCATTCGTGCCAGCCATTGTCTCAAGTGTAGAGAAAAAGAAGATGGCTGCAATGGAAATCTTCGTTACGATGCGCATAGGGTTCAATTATTTTAGATTATTCTCCACAAAGATAGAGATTAAGATTCAGACCGCCAAATTCCAAGTGTCGAGGAATGGTTGAAAATGCCTTTTTTGCATTTGAAACCATTTAGATTTTTCTGCTTGGAAAATTTTTCAAGTAGCTGATAAATAATTAGTTATGTTTTTTATAACTTTGATTTTTGCTTGATGAGATTGTTTGCCCGTTTTTCCATCCATATCTTTGCACTCGAAATCCAAATCCAAGTCCAACTCTTAAAACAATCAATCGATGAAGAATTTTATCATACATAGGTTAGTTATTAGGTTTTTTGTAATTGGTATTGCCATTTGTTCTTTCGCTTCGCTTCAGGCGAAGGACATTTTGGTTAGCTCACCCGACGGTGCCGTGACGGTCACTGTCGGGGTGAGTGCCAAAAAACCATTTTATAAGGTTGCCTATAACAATGCTGAAATCATCTCCCCATCACATCTCGGGTTTCAACTCGACTACGGCTTACTGGGTGATAACGTCAAACTGACGGAAAAGCGGTTCGCCACAAAAGATGAGACATGGGAACAGCCATGGGGAGAAGAGTTGTCTGTGCGCAATCAATATAATGAATTGACCGTCTGCTTTCAAGAACAAACAGGGCAAAAACGCAAGATGGGTGTCGTTTTCCGTGTTTTCAACGATGGTATAGGCTTTCGATACATACTTCCAAACATAGGTAAAGATAAGAAGTATTGCATTCAGGATGAATTGACCGAGATTACCTTGGCTCATGATGCCAAGGCTTGGTCAATTCCAACCAATCATACCGAATACTTCGAGGGCATCTACACGCCAAGCATGGTGAGTGAAAAAGACACGGTATGCACACCGCTCACCATCGAATATGAGGATGAGCTTTTCATGGCCATCCATGAGGCTGCGCTTGAGGATTATGCCAGCATCAACCTCACACCCCGTGCCGGAAAAGATGGACGGGTGAGACTGCTTGCCGCTCTCTCCCCGTGGCAGAGTGGCGTTAAAGTGTACGCTGAAGGAGAGCTGCGGTCACCTTGGCGCACCATTATCATAGGCAAGACCGCTGGTGACTTGATGCTCTCGCGATTGATGCTCAATCTGAACGAGCCGTCGCGCATAACAGACACTTCATGGATAGAACCAGGCCGCTACATAGGTATATGGTGGAGCATCCATAAGAAGCAGAACACTTGGGAAATGGGGCCCACCCATGGCGCCACGACTCAAAATGTGAAACGATACATCGACTTCGCTGCTCGTCATGGCTTCAGTGGCGTTCTGGCCGAAGGATGGAACCAAGGATGGGGAGAAGGAGAGCAAATCAGTTATCTGAAACCATATCCTGATTTCGACATCGAGGAGGTGTGCCGTTATGCGTTGTCCAAAGGTGTGCGGTTCATTGGTCACACCGAAACTTGGGGCAACTCCAAACTCTTGGAACAGCAGATGGACTCTGCCTTTGCATGGTATCACCGGCTGGGCATCAGGGCAGTGAAGACAGGATATGTGGGCCATTATTTCGACGGCAAGGAATTGGCCAAGTCGCAGTATGGCATCCGTCATTACCGCAAGGTGATAGAGACAGCTGCCAAATATCAAATCATGATCGACAACCATGAGCCAGCCATGCCAACCGGCATTCAGCGCACATGGCCCAACCTGATGACCCAAGAGGGTGTGCGTGGACAGGAATACAATGCATGGGATGTGAAAGGTGGAAATCCTCCTGCACATACGGTGACGCTGCCGTTCACCCGCTGCCTGGCGGGCCCCACCGACTTCACCCCTGCCATCTTCAATTTCTCCGAGGTGGTGAAAGGCACTCACCCTCATTCCACGCTTGCCAAGCAGCTTGGAGAGTTCGTGGTCATCTACAGCCCATTGCAGATGGCGGCTGATGCCATGGAGAACTATGAGGGGCAGCCGGCGCTCACGTTTATTGAAAGTTGCCCTACAACTTGGAGCAAAACCATCATTCCCAATGGAAAAATAGGCGAGTTTGTGACCGTAGCCCGCAAGGAGCGTGATGGAGACAGGTGGTTCGTTGGCAGCATCACCAACGAGCGGGCAAGGGAAATAGCCTTGCCGCTCGATTTCCTCGACGCTGAAGGCCAGTACCGCGCCATTATTTATGAAGATGGGCCGGGAGCCGATTACCAGACCAATCCTTACCCCATAACCATTCGTCAGGAAGTGGTGAGCCACAAAACGGTGTTGCAACTCCATCTCGCCCGAAGTGGTGGTGCTGCCATCAGGATTGAGAAAGTCAAATGAATCAATGTTTTAATTCTAATTAATAACTAAAAACCAAGATCAATGAAAAAAGCAAAGAGTCTATTCTACCGCTTGCTAATGCTTATGGCGGTTGTGGTTTTTGCCTTGGATGTTTCGGCTCAGGCCACCATCAGTGGCCATGTGAAGGATGACACCGGAGAGGACGTCATCGGTGCCACCATCATGGAGAAGGGCACATCCAATGGTACGGTAACCGACTTCGACGGAAAATTCAAGTTGGAATGCAATGAAGGTGCCACCCTGGTTGTCACCTACATTGGTTACGACCCTCTCGAGGTGAAAGCAAAAGATGGCCTCGACATCACCCTGCGTGAGGATGTGGCACAACTCAACGAAGTGGTTGTGGTGGGCTATGGTTCAATGGCAAAGAAGGAAATCTCAAGTTCCGTGGTGCAAATCTCCAAGGACCAGTTCAACCAAGGCGCAGCAAGCGACCCCATGGCGCTGATTGCTGGCAAGGTGAGTGGTTTGAACGTCAGTGCCAGTGCCGATGCCAACCCGAATGCGATGACCAACATCCAGGTGCGTGGCGCAGGCTCGCTCACGGCATCCAACGGCCCGCTGCCGGCTCAGCAGCCATCTATGGCACCCGTGGCGCCAATGGTGTGATCCTCGTCACCACAAAGAAAGGCTCAGGCACCCAGGGCGTGACCAATGTGACCTACGACAGCTACATCGCCCTGAATTTCGCCAAGCCGAAACCAGACATCCTGTCCACCGATGAGTTCCGCCGCTCACGTCGAGGCCAGGACTATGGTGGCGACACTGACTGGTGGGATGAAATCACTCGTTCCACGAGTTACAACCTGAACCAATACGTGTCCATCGACTCCTCTACGAAAAATGGTTATTTTGGCCTGTCGGCAAACTACAAGAAAGGCAACGGACTTGACATCGTCTCCGGACGTGAGGAGTATGGAGCCCGCTTCGTGGGTGAGCAAAGGGTGCTCAACAACCTTTTGCAGTTCAATTCGTCGCTCTCCGCACGCAAGGTGCACGAGAAATGGGGCAATGACGGCCTGTTCGACACCGCCCTCACGATGAATCCGACCATCCCGGTCAAGAATCCCGACGGCTCCTATTATCAGCCCAATTCACCCACCGACATTCACAACCCTGTCAATGATTTGAGAGAGAATGTGAGCAATGGCGACCGCATCTATTTGCTCGGCAATGCCGACGTGAAACTCAACATCCTTCAAATGGAGCAGCACATGCTCAACACCTCCCTCAGCTACGCCTTGCAATACAACGACCTGAAATCCAATTTCTATACGCCTTCCACATCCAGCGAGTCGTTTTGGAACGGTTACGCCGGCAGGGCAAACATCAACTACCAGAAATGGTGGACCAACCGCTTGGAATGGCTCGTGAACTACACGCTGACCCTCAACCAGCATCAGTTGAAGGCGGTGCTCGGATATTCCTGGGAGCGCAGCAAATGGGAGCAGAGCGGCAATGAGAACATGGGGTTCGTCTATGACTCCATGAACTACCATGGCATTGCCAATGGCACCTATCTCCGTGATGGAAAGGCGAATCTATGGGCTGGTTCCTCCGAGTCAACTTTGATAGGCTTCTTCGGACGCTTGAACTACAATTTCAACGACATGATTTATGCCGCAGCTTCCATGCGGCGTGAAGGCAGCACCAAATTTGGCGCCAACACCAAATGGGGTAACTTCCCCTCGGCTTCACTGGCATGGGAAGTGATCAACACTCCGTTTGCCGATGGCCTCAAGTCAACATTCCAGAGCTTGAAACCTCGTATCTCTTATGGTGTGACTGGCCGTTCCGACTTTGATGCTTACAAGTCGCTGGCCACTTATAGCGGGTATGGTGCCTATCTGATCGATGGACAGTGGATCAATGGCTATGCACCCTCGGTGAATGCCAATCCCGACCTGGCATGGGAGAAATCCACCGCTTTCAATATCGGTGTTGACTTCGTGGCATTCAACAGCCGTCTCCGTGGTAGCGTGGAGTTCTTCGACCGCCGTTCGAAAGACCTGCTCTACAACTATACCGCTCCTCAGCCTCCTTTCATTTACAAAAGCATCCTCGTCAATGTGGGAACGACAAAGAACACCGGCGTGGAGGTGGCTCTCGACTACGACGTGCTGAGGAAAAGTGCCGTGAAATGGACCACGGGCATCAACTGGAGCATGGGTAGCACCAAACTGACCAAACTTTCAAGCGATGTCTATCAGATGGCCTACCTCGACCTTTATCAGAAACCCGGCGTGGGTACGAGCGAGTACTTCTTCCGCGTGGAAGAGGGTGGAAAAATCGGACAGTTCTATGGCTATGAGCATGCGGGCATCGACGAGAACGGACTGCTGCTCATTTACGACAACAATGGCAACAAGGTGCCTGCCGCACAGGCCGACCCATCGTACAAGCACAACATCGGCAACGGAGCCCCCAAGCACTTCCTTTCTTGGAGCAACTCGCTGAGTTACAAGAAATGGGACCTGAGCTTGCTCTTCCGTAGTGCGCTGGGCTACCAAATCTTCAACATGCGCAAGTATGGAATGGGGCTGCAAGGTGCCGGTACCGACAACGTGCTCCGCACCGCCTATACCGACTATAGTGACGTGCTCTCAAGTGGTGGTATCATCAGCAGCTATTTCTTGGAGGACGGCGACTACTTCAAACTCGACAATGTGACACTTGGATACACCTATTCATTCAAGAAACGCGAAATCATGGAAAGCCTGAGGGTGTATCTCACAGCTAAGAATGTCTTCACACTCACTGGATACGAGGGCAACGACCCATCGATTGTCACCTCCACCGGCATCACGCCGGGTATCGACATCAACAGCGCCTATCCCCAAGCCACACAGGTCAGCCTGGGAGTCACGCTCCGTTTCCACTAAATACAGCAACCCAACAACAT
The DNA here is from genome assembly GCA_902792855.1 of uncultured Prevotellaceae bacterium. Taxonomy (GTDB): domain Bacteria; phylum Bacteroidota; class Bacteroidia; order Bacteroidales; family Bacteroidaceae; genus Prevotella. The sequence goes on along the minus strand of CADBBP010000023.1, from coordinate 4,881 downwards.
ATCATCTGAAGAAAACATGAAAGCAATAAAATATAGCATCATAGCAGTGGCAGTAGGCCTGGGCATGTCGGCTTGTACAGACTTGGATGAAAAAGTGTATGACCGCATCGATGCCGGGGTGTACTACCAGAACGAGGCCAGTGTGAAGGGCGCCGTTGCCGCCATCTACAACCAGACATCATCAACACTGGCAGGAGAGAACTTTTTCCATCTCTCAGAGTATCCCGCCGACCAACTGACATGGCGTGTTTGGAATGCCGGACTGTGGGGATGGGACGAAGCCATGAAGACCGTGTTGTCATGGCACAACTGGACATCGGAGTCAACCATCATCGAAAACGCATGGTCAGGGGCATGGACCGCCGTAGGCCTTGCCAACTTGCTGCTGAGCGACCTGGAGGGACTCAATGCCTCCAACCTCAAAATGAGTGAGGAGAGACTTTCCCAGTATGTGGCCGAGGTGCGCACCATACGCGCTTGGAACTATTACTGCATCTTCGAACTCTGGGGAGGCGCCCTCCCACTGAACACCTCTGCCAGCAGCGAGGTGCCTGGCACTGCCGACCCCGACTGGAACACCTCCTGCAAGAAGATATACGACTTCATCGCTACAGAACTTGACGAGACCGTCAATGCACTGGCCGTGGACGACGCCAACCACTCGATGGTGAACCGTGCCAACCAGGGCATGAACCGCTTGCTCAAGGCCCGTCTCCTCCTCAATGCAGAAGTGTTCATCGGCGAACAGCATTACGAGGAATGCGAGGCTCTTTCCAAGGAAATCATCAGCGGCAAATACGGCAACTATGCCTTGGACAGCAACTACCGCAATCTCTACAGCATTGACAATGTGAAAAGCCCGGAGGTCATCTTCGCGCTGGCTGCCGAGGACGGACAAGGAGCAGCCAACGCCATTTCCAATGTTCGCACAATGGTGGGCATGTGGTATGGTTATGCCGACTATTTCGGACAGAGCTATGACGGCATCGGCGCTTGGAACTGCGTCTGCATGGTACCATCATTTGACAATTCAGGCACCGTATTGCCCACAGGTGGCTCTGAAGGTGCCAAATGCTTCCTCGATGCTCCTTATGGCGACAAACTGGGTGCTCCCTACGAGCGGTTTGACGACCGTGACATCCGCAAGCAAAACTATACTTATGACGAGGCAACCAAGACCCATGGGCCGGGTATGTTCCTCAAAGGTTTGGTACGCGCCAACTTCGGCAAAGGAGATATTCTGAAGGCTGATGCTGACCGCGATGGTCAGGACTTGGTGTACGTCGATCAGGTGGGCACTTTCCTCAATCAGGGCCGCAACCTCGAGACCGTGATGAACCCCCGTTGGGGAGAGACCAACTCAGGCGTACGACTGGTGAAATACCCGCTCTATCCGAATGACGATAAGGGTGGCTTCAAATCCATCGACGATGTGCAGTTCCGACTGGCAGAGGCATATTATAACGTGGCTGAGTGTGAGATGCGCAAAGGCAACAGTGCTGAGGCCAAGAAATATGTGGACGAAGTGCGCCAGCGATACTTCAAGACTGGCGACCGTGTCAATGCCTTGAGCGTTCCCGGTCCCGGCTTCAACAACTTCGACATGGACTGGATGCTCTCCGAGTGGGGCAAGGAATATCTTGGCGAGGGCAACCGCCGTCGCACCGACCTGCGCCGCTTCGACAAATTCACGCAAGGACAGTGGTGGTTCTGGGGACGTGCCACGGAGGATGGTGTCAACCTCCCCGCCAAGCGCGACCGCAAATATGAGTGGTATCCTTTGCCACAGAGCGCCCTTTCCGTCAATCCCGGGCTCATTCAGAATCCTAACTATTAATCCATAAACATACTGTTATCATGAACAAGAAATTTTTTGGTCTGATGTTGTCGTTGCTTGCCCTTGCGGGATTTGTAAGCAGCTGTTCAGACGACGAGGATATCATTTTCGACCATGAACGTCAGCAATTCGAGACACGCGCCGACCGCATTTTGCTGGAGTTCATCGCTCCTTTCGGCACCACTGCCGATGAGGAAATCTACATCGTGGGTGCTTTCAATGGCGACAGCACGGCCATCGGACAGGAGCAATACCTGCTCACCAAGGCTCCTAAAAGTGATTTGAAATGGGGCATTTATCTTGATCCCAATACTTTCGTGGGCGGAAAAACCCTTGCCGACGGCTACCGATTCTACTCTGCCACGCAGGGCATGGAATTCACCATCAACGGTGTGGCTGCCAACCATACAGAAAATCCTGGCTTAGGCGCATTCTCCAACGTTTGGGGACAGCGCTGGGAAGCCTACTACTGGGCTGGTGGCGAGGCTCCGGAACCCGAGCATGACGGATTCTGTGTTTATGTGGACGACCAGACAGGGTGGGACGCTCTCACACTCTATATGTGGGGCGACGTGAACAACCTGAATGGAGACTGGCCGGGAATGGCCGTGACTGGTACGTGGAAGCATGAGGGAGTTACCTGGAAATACTTCGACATGGGTGCTACGAACACGGGATTGGTGGAGCATCTCATCTTCAATAACGGTGGAAATGGCGTACAACTGCCCGACTTCGACTTTACGATTGACCGCAACATCTTCCTGCGACTCACCGCAGATGGTGTGGAGGAAATAGGGCTCGAACCTTCTGTGAAGCACGATGGATTTGCGCTGTTCGTGCTCAATGAGTCCAGTCAGACCGACCTTGCCCTCTATGCCTGGGGCGATGCCGAGGCATTTGGTGGATGGCCGGGCATGGCTCCCACAGGAACGCAAACCATCAACGGACTGGAATACACCTATTTTGACATGGGCGCGGCCAATACGGGCCTGCAACTCCATCTCATCCCCAACAACAACAATGGTGGTGTGCAATGGGAGGGTGACGACCTGTTCTTCACCATCGACCACGACATCTATGTGCGCATCTTTGATGGTGGCTACGAGGTGATTGACGCCAGCTACCAAGGTGGCGGTGGAGACACCCCCGAACCCCAACCAACTGGTGGAAAGTACAATCTCTACGTAAACAACATGACAGGGTGGGACGCTTTAGCCATCTATGCCTGGGGCGACGGACTACCTGAACTCTTTGGAGACTGGCCTGGCAACAATGCGCCCACGACCGCTACCGTTGCCGGCACCGACTATCTGGCATTCGACTATGAGTCGGAGGTTCTGGAGTACCATCTCATCTTCAACAACAATGGCGGTGGCGCACAGTTCGACGGTCCTGTCATCACCACGGGCAACGACTTCTATTACAACGTGACTGCCACGGAATGCAAGGACATTACGCACAAAATCTACATCGACGACCAGACGGGGTGGGATGCAGCAGCCATCTATGCCTGGGGCGACGGTATAGCCGAACTCTACGGCGGCTGGCCCGGCAAGAGTGTCTATGGCACGGAAACCATCGGAGGAGTGACTTACAAGGTGTTCACCTTCCCCGCTACGGGACAGGTCTATAACCCCATCTATAACAATAATGGAGGTGGCTCGCAGTGCGACGGACCGGCCATTACGCTCGACAAGGATTACTTCTTCACCATAACGCCCTCGGGCTGGACTGCGAAATGAGAAATCGACTTTCATTTACTATTTCCCTCGCCATCACGCTGCTCTTGGCAGCGTGTGGCGGAGGGTCGCCCGACGCTTTCAAGGTTGACAACACCCAACCTGTTGGGCAGGAGAACCGGGTCATCTACCAACTGAATATCGGTGCTTTTACGCCTGAGGGCACCTTCAAGGCTGCACAGGGACAATTGGCCCGTCTCGACACCTTGGGCATAGACATCCTCTGGCTGATGCCAATTTATCCCAGGGGGGCCACCATGAACAGTCCGTATGCTGTGATGGACTACAAGGCTGTCAATCCTGCTTATGGGACGGTGGCCGACCTGAAGGAGTTTGTCATGGCGGCACACAACCTTGGCATGAAGGTGTGGCTCGACTGGGTGCCCAATCATGCTGCGGTGGAGAACTCGTGGGTGAAGGAGCATCCCGAATATTTCACCAAGGATGCAAAAGGGCTGATGATACATCCACATGGATGGGGAGATGTGTTTGAACTCAACTATAAGGAAAAGGGGCTCGTGGATGCTATGAACAGTGCGCTCCATTTCTGGGTTGACGAGTGTGACGTGGATGGATACCGGTGCGACTATGTGAGCAGTCCCACAATTCCTGTGGCTTATTGGCAGAACATCATTGCCGAACTGAAAAGCAAAGGCAAGACCATTGAGATGCTGAGCGAGACCGACATCAGCAATACGAATAACCAGCGCATCGACTCCTGTGGCTTTGATTACGATTATGCGTGGGATTTCCAAGGAGACCTGGCTTATCACTTTGGAGGTGAGGGCACACAGGCTGACTCGCTGAAAGCCTTCTGCGAAAAATTCCTGAATGCTTCGAAAGCCATCAAGAACCGACGCATGGTCTATCTCACCAACCACGACCAGAACTTCAACGACGGAGGCCACACGCTAAAGGACTTCTACGGAGACAACCGCTATCCTCTCACCGTCCTGCAGTTCACCTTCTACGGCATGCCCCTCATCTATCAGGGACAGGAAATCGGCGACCCCGATACGCTAAACTATTTCACTGACGCGAAAGTGAAGTGGGACAGGGTGGATGTCAAAATGAAGAATTTGGTGCGTGTGCTGGTGGCCTTGCATCATACCCAGCCTTCATTGGCTGCCGATGCCCCTGTAGAATTTCTTGACACCGACAACCCACAGGTGTTGGCCTATAAGCGAGGACCGGTGGTGGCAGTGCTGAATCTTGGAACTGATGACGCTCAAGTCAAGGTCGCTGGCATGGAGGATGGCACGTATGCCAAATGGCTCGACAGCAAGACAATCCTCGATGGCACAT
>CADBBP010000022.1 GCA_902792855.1 uncultured Prevotellaceae bacterium | reverse complement strand
CACATTGAGAGCACCCCCGTCTTCCCTCTCCGCCAGTCGAAGGACCCCAACCCCCTTGGCTCGACACTGTCCATCAGCAGTCCCTTCGCCCGCCGTCTTCACGAAAACAAACTCCGCGACAGCGACGAGGCCATCCGCACCACCTGCGTGATGCTCCTCAACCTCCGCCACCTGCTGCGCAACGGCACTGCCAGCCTGCGGCACTTCTGCGACCTCACCGCCATCTTCCGCTTCGACAAGTTGGACGAGCACCAACTCTCCATCCAACTCAAGCACTTGGGCTTATATAACTTCACACGCCGCGTCTGCCAAGTGCTCCACGAAACGACATACCTGGACGAGGGCTTCATGCCCGTGCCGGCCCTCGACGACCGTGGCACCTCCATCATCCGAACCCAACTAATGAAATATTGATTCACGCATGAGCACAAAAAGCCAAACCATAGAGCAAGACATGCGCTACCTGCAACTGCTCTCCCATCGTTTTCCCACCATTGCCGAGGCAAGCACCGAAATCATCAATCTCCAAGCCATCCTGCAACTGCCCAAAGGCACGGAGCATTTCCTTGCCGACATCCATGGCGAGTTTGAGGCCTTCCAGCACATATTGAAGAACGCTTCGGGCAACATCAAGCGCAAGGTGAACGAACTGTTTGGCAACCAAATACGTGAAGCGGAGAAGAAGGAGCTTTGCACACTCATCTACTACCCTCGTGAAAAACTTGAACTGGTGAAGGAGAAGGAGGAAGACATCAACGACTGGTATCACATCACCATCCACCATTTGGTGAAGGTCTGCCGCGACGTGTCGAGCAAATACACCCGTTCGAAGGTGAACAAAAGCCTTCCCCCTGCCTTCAGCTACATCATCCAAGAGTTGCTCCACGAGCGCACGGAGGATGTGGACAAGACCAACTACGTAAGCGCCATCACCGACAGCATCATCTCCACCGGCAGCGCCGATGCCTTCATCGTGGCCATCTGCAACGTCATCCACCGCCTTGCCATCGACCAGCTGCACATCCTTGGCGACATCTACGACCGCGGTCCAGGTGCACACCTGATATTGGACACGATGCAAGACTACCACACATGGGACATCCAATGGGGCAACCATGACATCCTGTGGATGGGAGCCAGCGCCGGCAACGACGCCTGCATCTGCAACGTCATACGCCTCTCCCTTCGCTATGCCAACCTCACCACGCTTGAGGAGGGCTACGGCATCAACCTCATGCCGCTTGCCACCTTCGCATTGGAGACCTACGGCGACGACCCCTGCGAAGAGTTCCTCCCCCATACCTTAGGCAAGAACACGATGGATGAAAAGACCCGCATTCTCACCGCCCGCATGCACAAGGCCATCGCCGTCCTGCAATTCAAGGTGGAGGCGCAACTCTTCCATCGCAATCCAGAATGGGAAATGGACAATCGCGACTTGCTCAGCCGCATCGACTACTCCCGGGGTGTCATCAGCCTCGACGGCAAGGAATATGCACTGACAAGCAATCATTTCCCCACCATCGACCCCACGGCGCCCACGAAGTTGACAGACGGCGAACTCACCCTTTTAGAGCGACTTCACCACTCGTTTACGGTAAGCGAGAAACTCCACCGCCACACCCGCCTGCTCCTTCGCCACGGCTGCATGTATGCCGTATTCAACAACAACCTGCTTTTCCACGCCTCTGTACCTCTTAATGCTGACGGGTCGCTGAAGGAAGTGTCACTCTTCAACGGCCGCAAATTAAAGGGTATGGAATTGCTTCACAACATAGGGATGATCATCCGCTCCGCCTTTGAGAGCGACACCGAGCCGGCAGAGCGGCAGCATGCCATCGACTATTTCCTCTATTTGTGGTGCGGCAAAGACTCTCCACTTTTCGACAAGTCCAAGATGGCCACTTTCGAGCGGTATTTCTTGCGTGAGAAGGAGACGCACCACGAAGAGAAAGGCTACTTCTTCAAACTGCGCACCGACGCAGCCATCTGCGACCGCATCATGGATGCCTTCCATGTCCAGGGACCTGTGCGCCACATCATCAACGGACACGTGCCGGTGCATGTGAAAACCGGCGAAAACCCCATCAAAGCCGACGGCAAGCTGATGGTGATCGATGGTGGTTTCTCCGAGGCCTACCACAAGGAGACGGGCATTGCCGGCTACACATTGGTGTACCACAGTCGTGGTTTCGAATTGGTGCAGCATGAGCCGTTCACCTCTTCTCGCGACGCCATCCTCCGCGGCACCGACATCCTCGGCGCCACCCAGATAGTGGAAATGTCGGCCCATCGGATGCGTGTGGCCGATACAGACAAGGGTGAGGAGATACGCATTCAGATAGCCGACTTGGAAAACCTGCTTTACGCCTACCGCCATGGCATCATCAAGGAGCGTGAGCAGAGGAAAAGCATAAAATGATTGGCACACTGACCAACACCGCCACCATCATCGTGGGCACGCTGGCCGGAGCCGTCCTCCATCGTGGCATCAAGGATAAATACAAGCGGACGCTTTATGACGGCCTCGGGCTGGCGAGCCTTGGCATTGGCCTCAACGCCACCATCACCCATTTCCCTCAGAGCGAGTATCCGGTGCTGTTCATCCTTTCCATCGCCTTGGGCTCTGTGGCCGGCACAGCCCTCGACATCGACGGGCGTTTCAAGCGTCTGGTCAACCGTCACTCCAAATTGGGCGACGGCAAGCGCCTTGCCGACGGGCTCTCCACCGCCATCCTGCTCTATTGCATAGGTCCCTTGTCAATGCTCGGCCCCGTAATCAGTGCGCTGAAAGGCGACCACACCTTCCTTTTCACCAATGCTACGCTCGACTTCGTGTCATCCATGATATTCGCCTCCACTTACGGTTTGGGGATGGTCCTTGCCGCCCCGGTGCTTTTCTGCTGGCAGGGATTGTTCTATGTGGTGGCCAAGGTGTCGAGTTCGGCCTTGAGCGATGCCCTGATGGCCGAATTGCTCATTTTGGGCGGACTGATGATTACGGCATCGGGGCTGTCGTTGCTCAACCTGAAAGACTGCAAGGTGCTCAACATGCTCCCCTCGCTGCTCGTCCCGGTCATTTGGTTCCTTGTACGCTCGCTTTTTTGAGCCCAAATGGAGGAGTTGAGAGTTTCACACTTATGAACGAAAAAGCGGGAACACCTGCGTGCCCCCGCCTTTTTCATCTATTACAAGAATGTCATTACAGTCCGAGGCTCTTCTTGATGGCCTCCACCTTGTCCATGCTGGCATCGGTGCAACGCTCGTAGCATCCGGGGCACTTCATGGTGTCCTTCACCTCGATGTAGAACTTGATCTTCGGCTCTGTTCCAGAAGGCCTGACGCTGATCTTGGTGTCATCGTCGCAGAACCACTGCAACACATTGCTCTTCTCCGGCATGTCGATGGGTTGCTTTGAACCGTCGTCGGCAGTTTGCTCCAAGGTCTGGTAGTCCTTCCACAACACCACCTTGCTTCCTCCGAGGTCTGTGGGCGGGTTGTTACGGAAGTCGGTCATCATCTGCTTGATTTCATCAGCTCCAGTCTTTCCAGGTTTCACCACGTTGACGGTGACTTCCTTGGAGAAGCCATACTCAAGATAGATGTCCATGAGCAGGTCGTAGAGAGTCTTTCCGTTGTCCTTTGCCCAAGCAGCGATTTCGCAGATGAGACAGATGGAGGCTGGTGAGTCCTTGTCGCGCACCTTGTCGAACGGCAGGAAGCCGAAGCTTTCCTCACCACCGCCGATGTACTTGTTGACTCCCTCCGACTTGCGTATCTCATTGGCAATCCACTTGAAGCCAGTGTAACAGTCGCGCAGTTCCACACCGTTCTTGTCGGCGATTTTCTTGATGAGCTCCGTGGTGACGATGGTTTTGACGAGGAACTCGTTGCCCTTGAGCTGTCCGAGTTTCTTCTTGTTGGCAATGATGTACCAGCAGAACATCATGCACGTCTGGTTTCCATTGAGAATTTCCCACTCTCCCTTCGGGTTTCTGCACACGATGGCGAGTCTGTCTGCGTCGGGGTCGGATGCAATGACGAGGTCGGCGTTGAGGCGTGTTCCCAGTTTCATTCCGAGTGTCATGGCCTCCGCATTCTCCGGGTTGGGCGACACGACGGTTGGGAAGTTTCCATCAATGACCATCTGCTCCGGCACGACATGGATGTTTTGGAATCCCCATGAGCGCAGTGCCTCGGGGATGATGACGCGACCCGTTCCGTGCATGGGTGAATAGACGATATTCAGGTCCTTCTGCCTGAGTATGACCTCCTGGTCCACCATGGCTTCCTTGACAGCCTGCAGGTAGTCCCAGTCCATCTCACCACCGATGATTTCGATGAGTTCCTTGTTTCCCTCGAATTTCACGTCATCGATGGTCACTTTGTTCACCTCGTCGATGATGCCCTTGTCGTGCGGGGAAAGCACCTGTGCGCCATCCTCCCAGTAAGCCTTGTATCCATTATACTCCTTTGGATTGTGCGAGGCAGTGACGTTGACACCTGCCTGGCATCCCAGTTGCCTGATGGCGAAGGAGATTTCCGGGGTCGGTCTGAGGCTTTCAAAGAGATAGACCTTGATGCCGTTGGCAGAGAAGATGTCGGCTACGGTCTCTGCAAACATCCTTCCGTTGTTTCGGCAGTCGTGTCCAACGACGACGCTGAGGTCGTTACGTCCCGGGAACGCCTTGTTGATGTAATTGGCAAATCCCTGTGTCGCCATTCCCACGATGTACTTGTTCATTCGGTTGGTTCCAGCACCCATGATTCCCCTAAGGCCTCCAGTACCAAACTCCAGGTCGCGGTAGAAAGCGTCGATGAGCTCGGTTTTGTCCTCGTTGTCGAGCATCTCCTGTACGGCTTTTCTTGTTTCTTCGTCGAAAGCCGGCGAGAGCCACTGCTTAGCTTTGGCCTCGCATTGCAAAATAAGTTCTGCGTTATTTTCCATATTATTACATGTATTAAGATGAATGTGTTCTCTTGATATTAGCACGCGTGTGCTGTTATTGTGCAAAGATAATGATTTTTTTTAAAACCAAGTCATCCATATCGATGTTTTTTTGATTTTTATTGAAAAGGGCGTGATAAAAGTTGGCATTTCGGCATAATTTTCCTACTTTTGTACACCAAAAAGCGGTGGAGGCACCGCCTCGAAACAATCAAGAAAGGAGGTATGATGTAATGAAAGTACTTTTACTATTGGTGGGGAAGACCACCAACAAGCACATTTCCGCCTGCATAGACGACTATGTGGGACGCATTGGCCATTACCTCCCTTTCAGCATTCAGGTGACGGGTGAGTTGAAAAACACGAAAAACCTCTCTGTGTCGATGCAAAAGGAGCGCGAGGGTGAGCAGATCATAAAGTATTTTCAAGCGGGCGACCATGTTGTACTTCTCGACGAGCGCGGTGAGGAGCGGCGGAGTGTTGAGTTTGCTTCTTGGTTGGAACACAAGCAGATGGTGGTCCGCCGGTTGGTGTTCGTGATTGGCGGCCCCTACGGCTTTTCAGACGCCGTATATGCCCGCTGCGACGAGCGAGTGTCGCTCTCCCTCATGACCTTCTCCCACCAAATGGTGCGGCTGGTGTTTGTGGAGCAGATTTACCGCGCCTGCACCATCATTCGCGGCGAGCCTTATCACCATGAGTGACGACCCCCATCAGCCGCAACTCCTGGTAGATGCGCTGGACGGGAAGCCCCATGACATTGAAATAGCTTCCCTTGAGGCCGGTCACGCCAATGTAGCCTATCCATTCCTGTATGCCGTATGCTCCAGCCTTGTCATAGGGTTTGTAACGATCCACATAATAGTTGATTTCCTCATCGGAGAGTTCTTTGAACGTGACTTCCGACACCACCGATGTCACCCTTTGCTGTGTTTTCGTGGTGAGGCACACGCCGGTAATGACTTGGTGCGTCTTCCCACTGAGGGTCTTCAGCATGTTGACGGCATCTTCGCGCCCCTCAGGTTTCCCCATCACCTTGTCGTGTAGCACCACGATGGTGTCGGCTGTAATGACCAACTCGTCATCGCCGATGACATCCTTGTATGCATTGGCCTTGGTTTTTGAGATGTATTCTGCCACTTTTCCCACCGGCAAGTCTTGTGGATAACTTTCATCAATTCCTTCGAGCACCTTCACCTCGAAGTCGATGTCAAGTCCGGCGAGAAGTTCCTTTCTTCGCGGGGAATTGCTTGCAAGATATATTTTCATGTCACAATGCTTTTTGAAAAGAAGTTACCATCCGAACGCCTCTGCTCCCGCCAGCCACTTGCCTTGGGCTCGCAACACCTGTTCGATGACGTCCCGGGCGCACCCGTCACCACCGTCCCTATGGCTGATGTAACGGCTGATGGCCTTGATGTCGGGTGAAGCGTCAGCGGGACAGCAGGGGCATCCACACCGTTTCATCACCTCGTAATCGGGAATGTCATCACCCATATACAGCACCTCTTTATTGTCTATTCCATTGACATAAAGAAACTTGTCGTAAACATCAAGTTTCTTCGCACTTCCAAGGAAGATATCCTTCACACCTAAATATTCGTATCTTAGACGAATGTTGGGAGTGTTTCCTCCTGTAATGATGGCGATGTGCAATCCGAGTTTGCACGCCAGTTGAATGGCATACCCATCTTGTATGTTGATGGTGCGCAGTGGCTCTCCCTTTGCATCCATGGAGATGGTCTGCCTGCTGAGCACGCCATCCACGTCAAAGACGATGGCTTTAATTTTTGTCAAGTCGTAATCAATCATAGGTTATTCGTGTTGAATTAGTATTTCTCCAAATGCACATTCTCCCATTTAAGCGTGTCGTCACTGTGGGGTTTCAACGCCATTGCCTTTCTCCCCACGGCAATGATGCACAGCGTTTCCATTTCGGGAGGCAGGTCGAGAATGCCCCTCACCACCTCTCCTGCTGGTGTGCCGTCACTCAACCTCCTTCCCCTCACTTGCACCCAACACGATGCAAGGCCCATATCCTCAGCCTGCAACTGCATGGAGAAGGCTGCAATGCTGCCATCCTCCACCCAACAGTCGTTTACATCAGGATTTCCAACAACTACGACGGCCAAGGAAGCATTTCTCACAAATTCGGCTCCATGTTCCTTGACATCAGAGAGTTTGTCAAGGTCGCAAGAGTTGTCCACGACAACAAACTGCCACGAGCGGTTGTTTCTCGATGTGGGTGCGAGTAGCGCCGCCCGCAGGATGGTCTGTACCTGCGCGGGCTCAAGCTCTCCTTTTTCAAATGTGCAGTGACTCCTCCTGGCGGCCACCAGTTGTTCATAGTCCATAGCAAATGAAATTTTTGCAAAGTTACGAATAAACAAGTAAAACGGAAAGAAAATCAAGTTTTTCTTTCCATTTTCGAGTGCAAGTAACTTTTTCTCATACGACAAAACTGAGACGACAATGAGGTGGCACAAAGAAGCTATTCATTATTTCATTAAAAAAGTAATGAATATTTGCTATTTGAAGTATTTTTTCGTACCTTTACGGCGTAAAAGCAAAACCATGCAACCATGACAGGTGAAAAAGAAGGAAGATACATCAACCCCTACACCGATTTCGGCTTCAAGAAGCTTTTCGGAACGGAGATGAACAAAGACCTACTCGTCAGTTTCCTCAACTCGCTCTTAAACAACTCTGAGAGCGAGATAGAAGACGTGCAGTATCTGAATAGCGAGAAACTGGGCGAAAGCTACGACGATCGCCGCTCTATATTCGACGTGTATTGCATGACAAAAGACGGAACGCGATTCATCGTTGAGATGCAAAAGGCAGAGCAGGCATATTTCAAGGATAGAAGTCTTTACTACTCTACGTTTGCCATACGCGAGCAAGCCCCCAAAGGCCAGCGATGGAACTACCACTTAGACAACGTCTATACGGTGGGTGTTCTCAACTTCATGTTTCCTAATGACGAGTACCCCCCTGAAAAATACCGTCACGAAGTAAAGTTGAAAGACGTGGAGGACAACCATGTGTTTTACGACAAACTGACTTTCGTATATCTTGAAATGCCTAAATTCAACAAGTCTGAAGATGAACTTGAGACGATGTTCGACAAGTGGATGTTTGTCCTTCGCAACCTCTCACGGTTGCTCGACCGCCCCAAAGCTTTGCAAGACCGTGTGTTTGACAAACTTTTCAGACAGGCGGAGATTGCCAAATACTCCGATGCGGAGCGCAGGCAATACGAAGCAAGTTTAAAAGAGTACTGGGACTACACCAGCACCTTGGACACGGCATACGGCAAGGGAATGAAAGAGGGTATGGAAAAGGGCATTGCCAAGGGCAAGGAAGAAGGAATGGCGGAGGGAATAGCCAAGGGCAAGGAAGAAGGAATGGCGGAAGGAATGGCCAAGGGCAAGGAAGAAGGAATGGCGGAGGCGACACGCTCCACCGCCCTAAAGATGAAAATGAGAGGCTTTACCTTGGAAGAAATCTCCGCCATCACTTCACTGCCTGTTGACGAGATAGAGAAACTGTGAGAATGCTGTTTCACACAATAATCGCGGAAAATCATCGTTATAGATTAATGATGAGACCCAAAAGAGCGATACTGCAACTTCTCCTCATGGTTTTTCTCGGAGTATTGGAAACCTCGGGACAGACATTCACGCTGCATGGGAAAGTGTGCGACGAGGGCGACAACCCCTTGGAGTTTGCCACGGTAGCCGTGGCAAGCCAGGGCAACGTGACATTCACCAACCTCAAAGGAGAATATAGCATCCAACTGTCTTCTGCCGACAGTGTCTCGGTGAGGTTTTCCATGGTGGGCTACCAGACAAAAACGCATGTGCTGCGAAGACCCCGTGGCGTACAGACATTGGTGGTGCATTTAGTGAGCGACAACGAACTCGACGAGGTAATCATCACCCAACGTCGCAGGCAGACAGGCCAAAGTGAAGAGCTTGACACCAAGGACATGAAAACCATGCCCTCCTCCACGGGCAATGCCGTGGAAGAGTTGATACAGTCGCAAGCCGGCGTCTCCACGCATAGCGAATTATCCTCCCAATACAATGTCCGTGGCGGCAGTTTTGATGAGAACAGCGTATATATTAATAATGTAGAAGTTTATCGTCCATTCCTCGTCCGCAGTGGTCAACAGGAAGGGCTCTCCATCATCAACCCTGAGATGGTGGAGAAAATCAGTTTTTCAACCGGCGGTTTCGAGGCCAAATACGGCGACAAGATGTCATCGGCCCTCGACATCACCTACAAGCGCCCCAAAGGTGTGGAGGCGAGTGTTGCTGCGAGCCTTTTAGGTGCCAGTGCCTACCTCGGCTTCAGCACCAAAAAGTTGTCGTGGAGCAACGGCTTGCGATACAAGACCAACCGCTATCTCCTTGGCACACTGGAGACGAAGGGTGAATACACCCCCAATTTCCTCGACTACCAAAGTTACCTGAGCTATCATCCCAATAAACGATGGACGGTGGACTTGATAGGCAACATCTCAGAGAACCATTACAACTTCATTCCAGAGGACCGTGAGACAAAATTCGGAACATTGGAAAATGTGAAGAGTTTCAAGGTGTATTTCGACGGCAAGGAGAAAGACCTCTTCCGCACCTATTTCGGCATGTTGAACATCACGCGCCACATCACGGAGAATACATCCGCCTCGCTCATCGCCTCTGCCTTCCACACCAAAGAGCAGGAGCGCTACGACATCCAAGGACAATACTGGCTGACGCAGACGGAGACAAGCGAGAACCTTGGCGTAGGCACCTACATGGACCATGCTCGCAACTACCTTGAGGCCAACGTTCAGACGGTGAAGTTCACCTTGAACCACAAAGTCGGGAAACACAACTACCAAGCCGGCGTGACCTACAAGATGGAGCACATCAAGGAACGGAGCCGCGAATATGAGATGCGCGACTCTGCCGGCTACACCATGCCTCATACAGGCAAGGACCTCTACATGATTTACTCGATGGACGCCAACAACCGCCTGGATGCCAACCGTCTGGAAACCTACATACAAGATACGTGGCATTTCAACAGCCCCAGCGAAGAAACATTCTATACGCTGAATTACGGCATCCGTTTCTCGCATTGGAACTTCAACCGTGAAAGTCTTGTAAGCCCACGTGTCTCGCTCGCCATCGTTCCGTCATGGAACAACGATGTCACCCTGCGTTTCGCCACCGGCCTCTACTACCAAGCCCCCTTCTTCAAGGAACTTCGAGACACCACCACCATCGACGGCATTACCTATGCCACACTCAACAAGAAAATCAAAAGCCAACGCTCCATCCATTTCATCGCTGCCTACGACCACCGTTTCAAACTCCATGAGCGCAACTACCGTTTCAGCGCAGAAGGCTACTACAAACTTATGTCCAACTTGGTGCCCTACAGTGTGAACAACGTCAAAGTGGTCTATTATGGGCAGAACGAAGCCAACGGCCACGCCTTGGGACTCGACTTGAAACTCTATGGCGAGTTCGTTCCCGGCACCGATTCTTGGTTGAGTGTCTCTGTGATGGACACAAAGATGAAACTTCACGGGAAAAGCATCCCCATGCCCACAGACCAGCGCTACTCCCTCAACCTCTTCTTCACCGACTATTTCCCCGGGACGGAGCGTTGGAAAATGTCGCTGAAACTTGCCTATGCCGACGGCCTCCCATTTGCCGCCCCACATAGCGAATTGGAAAAATCAAATTTCCGAGCACCAGCCTATAAGCGTGCCGACATAGGAATGAGTTACCGCGCAGTGGACAACGACCGCCACGAAAAGAAGAAGCTCAACCCACTTCGCAACATCTGGCTTGGTGTGGACTGCCTCAACCTCTTTGGCATCAACAACGTGAACTCGTATTACTGGATTACCGACGTGACCAACCAGCAATATGCCGTCCCAAACTATCTCACGGGCCGACAGTTGAATTTCCGCATCTTGGCTGAATTCTGAGCAAAACCAGTGAGGAAGGGCTGTGCCCACCCTCTTTTCTACCAATTCTATACAAGAATGAAAAATAGTGAAGCACATAAGAGTAATATTTTTCAAAAAATATACAAAGATGTGGAATTAATTTCGTAATTTTGCAGCGGTATTAAAAAGAACCGTTCTCTTTAAACAATAAGTATATGAAAATCTCACAAATTGAACATTTAGGTATCGGTGTGCAAAGCATCGAGGCAGCTCTCCCGTTCTTTGAGGAAGTGCTGGGTCTGAAATGCTACGCCATCGAAGAAGTAG
This sequence comes from uncultured Prevotellaceae bacterium, assembly GCA_902792855.1. GTDB lineage: Bacteria > Bacteroidota > Bacteroidia > Bacteroidales > Bacteroidaceae > Prevotella. The sequence continues at coordinate 14,917 of CADBBP010000022.1, read as the reverse complement.
CCGACCAAAAGGTGAAGACCGCATTCTTGAAATGCGGCGAGGTGAAACTGGAATTGCTGGAGCCCACGTCGCCCGAGAGCACCATCCAGAAATGGATTGACAAAGGCGGCCGCGGCGTGCACCACGTGGCATTCCGCGTGGAGGACGGCGTTGCCGAGGCACTTGCTGAGTTGGATGGAAAAGGCATCCGCTTGATAGACAAAGCCCCCCGCAAGGGTGCCGAGAACCTGAACATTGCGTTCCTGCATCCGAAATCAACTTGCGGCATCCTCACGGAACTCTGCGAGCCTTGAGCCATCAAGTCCACGACAAGAAAGGAAAATGCAAGCCATTTCGCCACTGCACGAGTATTCATCCCTCGTTTTGAGCAAATGCAAGAAGTAGTTGGTGAAAGGCGTGATGAAATGGAAAAATAATCAATCAAAATGAGCAAGCAATTAGAAAAGATCAAAGCCCTTGTTGCCAAGCGTGAGAAAGCCCGCCTTGGTGGTGGCGAGAAAGCCATTGAGAAGCAGCATGCCCGCGGCAAGTACACCGCTCGCGAGCGCATCGACATGCTCTTGGACGAAGGCAGTTTCGAAGAGTTCGACATGTTCAAGCTGCATCGCTGCACCAATTTTGGCATGGAAAAGAAACAATTCCTGGGCGACGGCGTCGTTGCCGGCAGCGGCACCATCGACGGCCGCCTCGTTTATATCTTTGCCCAAGACTTCACCGTCAACGGTGGTTCCCTGTCAGAGACGATGGCAGAGAAGATATGCAAAGTCATGGACATGGGTATGAAGATGGGAGCGCCGGTGATTGGCATCAACGACTCTGGCGGCGCACGCATCCAGGAAGGCATCAACGCTCTTGCCGGATATGCTGAGATATTCGAGCGCAACATCCTGGCCTCTGGTGTCATCCCACAGATTTCCGGCATCTTCGGCCCCTGTGCCGGCGGCGCCGTCTATTCACCCGCTCTGACCGACTTCACCCTGATGATGGAGAACACGTCCTACATGTTCCTCACAGGACCGAAGGTGGTGAAGACCGTCACTGGCGAGGATGTTGACCAGGAGCACCTTGGAGGCGCTTCCGTACACTCTACGAAGAGTGGCGTGACCCATTTCACCGCTTCCACTGAAGAGGAAGCACTCGAGATGATCAAGACCTTGCTGAGCTACATCCCCTCCAACAACATGGAGGAGACCCCGCGCAAGGCATGCGACGACCCCATCGACCGCAAGGAAGACCTCTTGAACGAGATTCTGCCCGACGACCCGAACATGGCTTACGACATGTACAAGGTGATTGCAGCCATTACCGACAATGGCGAGTTCTTTGAGGTTCAGCCCAAGTTTGCAAAGAACATCATCGTTGGCTTCGCCCGTTTCAACGGCCAGAGCGTAGGCATTGTGGCCAACCAGCCATCATGCTATGCTGGTGTGCTCGACGTGAATGCCAGCCGCAAGGGAGCACGCTTTGTGCGCTTCTGCGACGCCTTCAACATCCCCATCGTCAGTTTGGTGGACGTTCCCGGCTTCCTTCCCGGCACTGGCCAGGAGTACAACGCCGTCATCCTGCACGGCGCCCAGCTGCTTTACGCTTACGGCGAAGCAACGGTGCCCAAGGTGACCATCACCCTCCGCAAGAGCTACGGTGGCAGCCACATCGTGATGGGTTGCAAGCAACTCCGCACTGACTTGAACTATGCTTGGCCCAACGCCGAGATTGCCGTGATGGGTGCCTCCGGCGCCGTCGCCGTGCTCTGCGCCAAGGAAGCCAAGGCAAAGAAAGACGCCGGTGAAGACGCAAAGGCCTTCCTCTTGGAGAAAGAGGAGGAATACTCCGAACTCTTCGCCAATCCCTATCAGGCTGCGAAATACGGGTACATCGACGATGTGATAGAGCCTCGCAACACCCGCTTCCGCATTTGCCGTGCACTGGCCCAGCTCGCTACGAAACGCGAGAACCTGCCCGCCAAGAAGCATGGCAACATCCCCATGTAACGCTTGTCCCCGGCTTCGTTGCTGAAGCCGGGGCACCAACAAAAACCCCTGATAAATGGCAACATCAATCAACGAAGTGTATGCGGCCATTGCCATGGCGCTACACGAGCACAAGGGCAACAACGTACATGACAAGGAGTCGGGCATCATCACCATCCACAGCCATCACACGGAGTGGAACGCCCACCTTCCGATGACCACCATGCACCCCTAAGCCCTTCACCCATAAAAAAACACATCATGAAAACGTACAAATATACAATCAACGGCAACAAATACGAGGTGACTGTAGGCGAAATAGCCGACAACATCGCCGATGTGACTGTCAACGGCGAAGCCTTCAAGGTGGAGATGGAGCCGGAAGCAGAGCCGGAGAAGAAGAAAGTGGTAGTGAAAACCGGTGCCGCCAAGGAAAACACCGCCCCTGCGGAGGCCGACACCGCCGCTTCCGGACCGGTGAACACAGCCAACGCCTTGAAAGCCCCCCTCCCCGGTGTGATTACCGAAATAAAGGTGTCCGTAGGCGACGAGGTGTCCGCCGGCGACGTAGTGTTGGTGCTTGAGGCAATGAAAATGGCCAACAACCTTGAGGCCGAGAAATCGGGCAAGGTGACAGCCATTTTGGTGTCGCAGGGTGCGAGCGTCATGGAAGACACTCCGCTCATCGTCATCGAATAAAGTACATCACAAAACGCAACTCATGGCAAGGAGGATTGGTAAATACCCAATCCTCCTTGCTGTATCTTCCCACAGATTCGTCAAAAAACGTGGCAAATTCTAAATAAAGCAAAAAAGGATTAGCACATTTGGAAATTTTTTCGTATATTTGCATGATGTTTTGAGAAGTGGCTCCACCACTTCACACCATACATCCCATCCGACAACCCTAAAGCAGAGCAAAAGATGTCCAAAAAAGTACTATTCATCAACCAGGAAATCTCCCCATACGTGCCAGAGAGCGAAATGTCCATGCTGGGGAAGATGCTTCCTCAAATCATGCAGGAGCAAGGCTTCGAGATACGCACATTCATGCCCAAATGGGGCACCATCAACGAGCGCCGCGGTCAATTGCACGAAGTCATCCGTCTTTCTGGGATGAACCTGATCATCGACGACACCGACCACCCCTTGATAATCAAAGTGGCCTCCATTCCCGTTTCACGCATCCAGGTGTATTTCATCGACAACGACGACTATTTCCAAAAGCGCAAGATGGAAGAAAACGAGGAAGGAGTGGAGTATGCAGACAACGGCGAGCGTGCCATCTTCTTCGCCCGCGGAGTGCTTGAGACGGTGAAGAAACTTCGCTGGACACCCGACATCATCGTCTGCCAAGGATGGATGTCTGCCGTAGTGCCCCTATATGTGAAGACAGCATACAAGGAAGAGCCCTCCTTTGCCAACTCCAAAGTGGTGACTTCATTGTTCACCAAGCAGTTGAAAAACGACCTGGGCAGCAATTTCAAGCAATGTGTTGCTTTCCGTGAGGTGAAACCCGAACTGCTTTCACCCTACAACGACAATTTCAACTTCATCGAACTGGGCAAACTTGCCATCGACTACAGCGACGGCATCGTGGAGGCAGGCGCCGAAGTAAACCAAACCCTGATGGATTATGCCAAGGCCAAAGGCCTTCCCATCATGGGCTATCCTGGGGCTGAGGACTATGCCGATGCCTACAAGGAGTTTTACGCAAACCTATTAGGTGAATAAAACAAAAATGAACACTCGATTTTTGTCAACCGCAGCGATGTGCGCACTTCTGCTGCTTGCCGCCTGCGACGACACCACCGACAGCATCGGCATTTCACTTACTGACAATTCCGACCAGCTGGCAGTCTCTTCCAGCATTTTCAAAGCCTTCTCACGAAGCGTAGCGGTGGACTCCGTGGTTTCCAAAAGTTCCAGTGGATACCTTGGCCGCATCAAGGACCCGGAAACCGACGCCTACGTTACGGGAGACTTCATGACACAGTTCAACTTCATAGAGGGCAGTTCCATAATAGAGGAAGACAGCGTGGTAGGGCGTGATGAGAAGGGCCGTGCCATCGCCGACTCCTGCGACATCCGTTTGTATTACAATAGTTACTATGGCGACTCCCTTGCCTTGATGAAACTCACGCTCTATGAGCTTGACCATCCGATGCTGGAGAATGAGACCTATTACAGTGACTACAACCCCATCGAAGACGGCAACGTCCGCATGGACGGAATTCACACGCAGAAGACTTACACACTTCTTAACTTCTCCGATGCGAGTCGTGGCAGAACCAGCGACTTCATCAACAACATCTGCGTACGTCTCAACAGTCCCTACACAGACAAGGATGGCCGTACCTACAACAACTACGGCACCTATGTGATGCAATCCTACTATGAGCATCCAGAGTATTTCAAGAATGCCAACTTGTTCCGCCGCCATGTGATGCCTGGTTTCTTCTTCAAGGTGACTGGAGGAATGGGGTCCATGGCCTATGTTGCCGCTCCCCAGCTCAACATCTATTTCCGCCATTTCGAGAAGAATAAGACTGACACTGTCCAAGCCGTCACGTTGCTCTCAGGAACGGAAGAGGTGCTCCAGACAACCACGATAACCAACGACCACGGAGCCATCGCCAGTTTGGTAGCCGACGAGAGTTGCACCTACATCAAAAGCCCCTCTGGCATCTTCACCGAAATCACCCTCCCCGTGGATGAAATCCTCTCGGGGCACGACAACGATACCATCAACACGGCCAAAATGGTGCTCCATCGCCTTAACAACGAGCAATGGAACAACTACAACCTTCCTGCTCCCCAGACACTGCTCATGGTGGAAACAGACAGTGTGAACTCGTTCTTTGAAAACAGCAAGGTGGCCAACTACAAGCACTCCTTCCTCGCCTACTTTTCCACGACGGCCAACACCTACACCTTCAGCAACATCGGTGAACTGATCAGTGCAATGAACACGGCAAAGAAGTTAGGGCTTCAAAAAGACCCCAACTGGGTTTCCGCCCACCCCAACTGGAACAAGGTGCTACTGGTGCCCGTCACGACAACAACAACGACCTACAGCAACACCACCATTTTGAGCGATGTGAGAAACGATATGTCGCTGACAAGCACACGTTTGAAAGGCGGCAGAAACACACCCATCGAGATTCACGTGATTTACAGCAAGTTTAAGTAAATAGATGGCTGACAATTATCTGGAATACCGCCGCGAAACCTACGAACTCCGAAAGGAGGAGTGGCTTCGCAAGAAGCGTCACCTTCCCCCTACGCCCCGTCGCCTGGAAAAGCCCGACGACGAGGCTCTTTAGCATCTTTCTACACGAACAAGAAAAAACCGACCCGATGTATCACTACAACAGGTCGGTTGAACTATAAATCAACTCTCTCAAAATTTCTCTTTACTCTGAAAACGAAAACAATCATCTTTCCTTGCTATAAGTAGTGCATTAAAAGATTTCGTCATCCGAAAATCAATCTTTTACCTTAATCACTACCTATTGAACAGATTCTCATTCGTCGTTTCTGATATTGCAAAGGTAGGCATAAAAATTCATAAGACGCTGTCTTTTGCTTGATTATTTAGTGTAAAAAAGCCAATTTATTGATTTAAGTCAATTGGCAAGCCACAAAAATAGACTTTTTGTCATAAAACAAGCATGTTTTTTATCATTTCAACTTATTTGCATGCCAATGAACAGGGTACTGGCACTCGAAAATGAAAAGAAAAGCAAGCTTTCCTTTTGCATTTTGCTCGTTTATTCGTAACTTTGGCTTTGCCGAAGTTACTGGCACTCGAAAATGAAAAGAAAAGCAAGCTTTCCTTTTGCATTTTGCTCGTTTATTCGTAACTTTGCAGAAACAAATGGACAAAAGAAATGGAAACAATTACACTATTCGAACAACTGATATCCCATCTCTCCAACCGTGGCACCCGCAAGCGCGTTGCCGTGGTGTGCGCTTACGACTCCTCCACGCAATACGCCGTTGGCCGTGCGTTGGAAGAAGGCTTCATCGATGCCATTCTTGTTGGCGACAAGTCTCAGACAACCTCATACCCCCTGTTTGAAGAACACGCCGCCCACGTGAGTTATGTGGACGTGGCCACAGCCGAGGCCGCTGCCCATGAGGCCGTTCGCTTGGTACGCGAGGGTAAGGCCGACATCCTGATGAAAGGCCTCGTCAACACCGACACCCTCCTCCACGCTGTGCTCAACAAAGAGACCGGCATACTCCCCCGGGGCAACGTGCTCACCCATCTCACCGCATCAAGCCTCCCCGGCTATCCCCGCCTCCTCTTCTTCACCGATGCCGCCGTTATTCCTTACCCCACCCACGAGCAGCGAGTGGAGCAAGTGCGCGAAGTGGCTCGCCTGTGCCACAGCTTTGGCATCGCGGAGCCACGCATCTCCTTGATTCACTGTTCAGAGAAGGTTGGTGGCAAGTTCTTCCCCTTCACCGAGCGCTACTGCGAAATCATCGAGGCTGGCCGTCAGGGTGAATTTGGTCCCTGCATCATCGATGGGCCTTTGGACGTGAAGACATCGTGCTGCAAAGAAAGTTTGGACAAGAAAGGCATTGTCTCCGCCGTGGACGGCGCCGCCGACGCCCTGGTGTTTCCCGACATCGAGGCCGGCAACGTGTTTTACAAGACTATCACCCTCTTCTGCCAAGCAGAGACGGCAGGCATCCTTGCCGGGCCACTGGCGCCCGTGGTGCTTCCCTCCCGCAGCGACAGCAACATGTGCAAGTTCTGCAGCCTGGCCCTTGCAGCCATCAGTGCCCAATAAACCTTTTTGTCGCATCATCCACTGAAGCCCCATGAGGAAGGAAATCGAAGTGAAAGGCGCACGGGTGAACAACCTGAAGAACATTGATGTTCGCATCCCGCACGGCAAGATGGTGGTAATCTCGGGTGTCAGCGGCAGTGGGAAATCCTCCCTCGCCTTTGACACGCTATACGCTGAGGGACAGCGGCGTTACGTGGAGAGCCTCTCCTCCTACGCCCGCCAGTTCCTGGGCCGTATGAGCAAGCCTGAATGCGACTACATCAAGGGCCTTCCTCCCGCCATCGCCATCGAGCAACGTGTCATCAGCCGCAATCCCCGTTCCACGGTGGGCACTTCCACGGAGATATACGAATACCTTCGTCTGCTCTTCGCACGCATCGGCAAGACCTACTCTCCATTGAGCGGTTGCCAGGTGAAGAAGCACAGCACCGAGGACATCATCCAACAGGTGCGGCAATTCTCACCCGGCACGAAATTCTGCGTGATGGCCCCTCTTCACATCCCTTCCGACCGCACATTGGAACGGCAGTTGCAGATGGAACTTCAGCAGGGTTTCGTCCGCTTGTATGTAAAGGGGCAGTTTGTCCGCATCGACGACTTCCTCTCCGACGCCGCGGCTCTTTCTTCCACTTCACCCAAGGAAATATATCTCCTCATCGACCGCCTTTCGGTTGACGAGAGCAACGAAAGCATCTCACGCCTTGTTGACTCTTGTGAAACGGCTTTCTATGAGGGCGACGGAGCGTGCCGCCTTACGTTCCTCCCTTCCCACCTTTCCTACGACTTTTCCATACGCTTCGAGGCCGACGGAATGAAGTTCGAGGAGCCAAGCGACAATCTTTTCTCGTTCAACTCCTCCGTTGGTGCCTGCCCCACCTGTGAGGGCTATGGCCGTGTTCTCGGCATCGACGAGCGTCTTGTGATTCCCAACACGACATTGAGCGTGTATGACGGATGCGTGCAATGCTGGCATGGCGAGAAGATGAAGATGTGGCAGGAGGAATTCTGCCGCCGTGCCTCCCACTACAACTTCCCCATCTTCAAGCCCTACTTGGAGTTGACCCGCCAGGAGAAGGACTGGCTATGGCATGGTCTTCCCAGCGACCGCGACCTTGACATCCACGACCAAGTGTCCATCGATGCCTTCTTCGCCATGGTGAGAGAGAACCAGTACAAGATACAATACCGTGTGATGCTTAGCCGTTACAAAGGCAAGACAATATGTCCCACGTGCCATGGCACACGTCTGAAGAAAGAGGCCGGCTATGTTCAGATTTCTGGCAAGAGCATCTCCGACTTGGTGGAGATGCCGGTGTGGAGCCTTCGCCAATGGTTTCTCCATCTGGAGTTGGACGACCATGAGGCCATGGTGGCCCGCCGCCTGCTCACCGAAATCAACAACCGTCTTCGCTTCCTCGACGAGGTGGGTTTGGGCTACCTTACACTCAACCGTCAGTCGAACACACTGAGTGGTGGTGAGAGCCAGCGCATCAACCTCACAACATCCTTGGGTAGTTCGCTTGTCGGCTCGCTTTACATTCTCGACGAACCGAGCATCGGTCTCCATAGTCGCGACACGGCCCGACTAATCAACGTGCTCAAGGACTTGCAGTCGATAGGAAACACCGTCATCATCGTGGAGCACGACGAAGAGTTCATGCGTGCCGCCAACTACCTGATAGACATCGGCCCCGATGCCGGTCGCCTTGGCGGCGAGGTGGTCTTCGCCGGCAGTGCGTCAGAGGTGAACGAGCTGTCGTCAGCCAAGTTTCCTCGCAGCCACACGGTGAAATACCTCACCCACCAGGAAGTCATTCCCGTTCCTTCGAGTCGCCGTCCCTGGAATCGACACCTCATCATCCGGGGCGCACGGATGAACAACCTTCGTGGCATTGATGTCATCATCCCCCTCAACGTTTTCACCGTGGTGACAGGTGTGAGCGGCAGTGGAAAGTCTTCGCTCGTAAAAGGCATCCTTTATCCTGCCTTGAAACGTCATCTCGGCGACGTGTGCGACCCTCCCGGCGAATATCTGGCCCTTGAAGGCGACTGGCGCGAGGTGAGTCGGGTGGAGTTTGTGGACCAAAATCCCATAGGCAAAAGCAGCCGTAGCAACCCTGCCACTTACGTGAAAGCCTACGACGCCATCCGGCAGTTGTTTGCCGAGCAGCAACTCTCCCGCCAGATGGGCTTCACCTCCCAATATTTCTCATTCAACGCCGACGGTGGCCGCTGCGACGAATGCAAGGGCGCGGGGGTCATCACCGTGGAGATGCAGTTCATGGCCGACTTGGAGTTGGAATGCGAGGCATGCCACGGCCAGCGCTTCAAGCGTGACATCCTGGACGTGCACTTTGCCGGCAAGAACATCAATGATGTGCTCGACATGACTGTTTCGGAGGCCATCGAGTTTTTCACCGCCAACAACGAAAGCGCCATAGCTGGGAAGTTGCAGCCTTTGGAGGATGTCGGTCTTGGCTACATCAAGCTGGGGCAGAGTTCTTCCACCCTTTCCGGCGGAGAAAACCAACGTGTGAAACTTGCCTATTTCATCAGTCAGGAGCGGCAGGAACCCACCATGTTCATTTTCGATGAGCCCACCACGGGTCTGCATTTCCACGACATCCGCCGCCTGCTCTCTGCATTCCAGGCTCTCATCACCCGCGGACACACCATCGTGGTAATAGAACACAACTTGGAAGTAATCAAGTGTGCCGACCATGTGATTGACCTCGGCCCCGATGGTGGCGACAAGGGCGGAAGCCTGGTGTTCGCCGGTACACCCGAGGACTTGGCGGATTGTCCTTCGAGCATTACAGGCAAATATCTCAAGGAGAAATTTATCTGAAAATATTTTGCTGGTTCAAAAAAATGATGTAACTTTGCACGCGCAATGCCAAAAAGCTTGCTTCGCGCCGATATGGCTCAGTTGGTAGAGCAATTCATTCGTAATGAATAGGTCCCGGGTTCGAGTCCCGGTATCGGCTCATCATAATGCGGAATTAGCACATCGGTAGTGCATCGGCTTCCCAAGCCGAGGAGGCGGGTTCGATTCCCGTATTCCGCTCAACAATCAAAACGCTAAAAGCCAGTAAGTTAGACGTAAGTCGCTTACTGGCTTTCATTATTATTAAATTCTTGTTTTGGGCGTTCCTATTCGGCAAAAGGCACCTTGATGACGATGACCCTGATGTTTTGGTCATCCAGTTCCGTGGCCACTTTTGCTATGTGCCAGTCGCTTGGGAAGAAGATGAAGAACTTGTCAGGGGTACTGTCATAAAACCTTGCTTTTTCCACGTCGTAGTCATAGTGTATGACATCGGGCTTGTATTTGCAATTAGGTTTGCTGGTGTAGTGGTCGATGATGCCAAATCTCTCGGTACCCTTCACCACATACTGGAAATCGATGTTGTGATGGTGGCTCTCGCTGTTCCTTTTTTCGAGCGGTCCGTTGCTGCTGTCCTCCACGCTTGCCACGAGAGGTGTTCCCTCGATGGGGTGCTTCCCCTTAGGGATTGCCATCAAGTCAGTTTTTGCCAGCCAGTCGAAAAGCGCGTTCCACAACTGGGTGTTTTTTTGGTATTGCGTGTAGAAATCAGCGGGATTGACACTGTGATGCGGCCCGGCTTTGGTGAAGCCGTTTCTCCATTCACCCCTGTCCATCCAAGCCATGGCCTGGTCCACGAGGTTCTTGTCTTGGTAATACTGCGTGTAATACCCTTGTGCCTTGCACCCTACTGCCATGGCAACAAATGCCAACAACACCAACACTTTTCTCATCATCTTATCTGTTTTTATGTTTTAGATACCATTTGTGCGCAACACCCACATACACGGCCAAAGCCAGCACCACCAGCACGAGGGCGGTGGCAAGCACACCTGTATGCTGTGTGCCATGGATGAAAGAATCCCAAGCCTTTCCATCCATTCTCCCCAGTCCGGCAGTCAGTCCTGCTGCCAGTCCCGTTTCCCATGCAATGAAAAAAGAACTTTGGGAAGTTCCCCTCTGACAGTGGTCGCTCAATTTGATGAAGAAGAGCAAGAAACGAGAACCCACTATTCCCGTCCCAAGCCCCACCATGACGGGAGCCATCATGCTCGCCTGTTCGCCCCTTGCCATCATGAGCAGCAGCGCGAAGACAAGAAGTACCAACCCAGCGACGGCCTCACTCATCAATTCAGCATTGACAAAGACAATTTTCTCCGCGATGATGGCCATCATGAAACCGACCAAAAGCAAAGCGAAAAAGAGTTTGTCATTCATTTGCGTGGCAATCACCATCCCCACGGCAGCCATGATGATGAGGAGCAAAGCCATGAGCAGCCATGCCGAAGGCAGTATGAATCTATCGAAACTCATCAAATGCCTGTTGTCATCGGGGAAGCGGAAAGGGCAACTTACGACCAAGACAAGCACCATCGCCGTCAGTGCCAATGCCGTCGCCGTCCAAACGACGCAGGTCCCTCCCCATTTATGATACAAGACGAGGGCCGTGAACGGCCCCAGTGCGAGAGCCAACCTTCCAAACCAAGCAACCGCGTAGTTGGCCTCCGTGCGTTGGTGAGACTCGCAAGTGTCCACCACCAATGTGCTGTAGAGCACCATTCCCGCCAGTCCATACCCGGCACCCGTGACAGCCCTCACCCAAACGAACCCATTGGCCACGTCGCTCCAAAACACTGGCAGCACCAAGCATGCCGCGACAATAATGATGGCGTTCACACACACCTTGTTGCGTCTGAAACGTTCTACGAGGAAAGAGACGAAAGGTCCTGCGAGCAACATTCCGATGGCGAAGGCCGCCATGGACCACGCCGCCTCTTGTGCAGAAGGAGCAATCCTGCAAGCCATCACCATCTGCATGCACACCGCCATGGTGAGCATGAGGTTGGCCACAGCCAGGTGCCAGAAATCCCTGTTCCACAGTCTTATGTGAACGGGTGTATTCTGCGTGTACATAATCGGTTACAAAAAAAAGTCAAACAAGCTTTCTCTCCCTCTTGGCCATGGCCGTCTGGCAATCCAATCGATGGAGTTGAGAGAAATCCTCCACCACAATGTCACAAAGCGGTGCAATTTGCTGCGCCGGATTGGTGGTGGCCAAACCAACGACTGTCATCCCTGCTGCCATTCCTGCTTTCAAGCCGTTGAAACTGTCCTCAAAGACAACACAGTCCTGCGGTTCAGCATTCAACCTTTTCGCGGCGATGAGAAAGCATTGTGGATGGGGCTTGCTCTGAGTGAAGTCGTCGGAAGTGAGCACGGCGTCGAACATATTGTTGAAGTCGGGATGCGCCTTGTAAACGCATTCCATCTTTTTCATGTTAGAGCTGGTGACCAAAGCAGTAGCCACCCCCGCCTCTCTCAACTCCTTGATGAACTCCAGAAATCCCTTGACAAAGACATAGTCCATGCCCGCCTCGTACTCGTCGAGCCTTCTGACGATGTCCTTTCTGGCATCCATGTCATGGAAATGAGCATCGAAAATCTGCTCCAATGTCTGTCCCTTGATTTTGTTCTCCAGTCCAGGCTGTTCCGGGTGATATTGTCTGCATACTCCTCCCCAGAAAATGGAGTACTGCGACTCAGTGTCGCACACCACCCCATCGAAGTCGAAGAGAGCCGCTTTCATATTAAAATCATTCATATCCTTTGAAAATCGGGTGCAAAATTAGTATAAAAAGGCATAAAAAACAAGAATAAGGGTGTAAAAAGGCATAAAAGGGTGTCAAGAAGAAGAAAAAATGGCGGATATCATTCCATCATTACAGAAAAAGCACTACCTTTGGACAATCAAACACAACGACATGAGACAACTATTTCACCCATTCTTTTTGATCCTGTTGCTCCTGCCCACTGCCTTGGCAAGAGCAGGTGAAACCACCATCGACTTCTCCGCCCAGGGATATGCCAATGCCCAAGACATCGGTACGGTGACATCAGGCGAGGTGACCCTCACCTTTTCGAAAGCCAAAGGCAGCCTTGGCCCCAAATACTACACCACCGGCACCGCAATAAGGATTTATGGAGGAAACACCCTGCAAGTAGAGGCTGAAAATGTCATTACCTCCATCAAAATGACCTTCAGTAGCGGCTATGCTCCCACAAGAGAGTTTTTCAACGTCACCCCCGGCAGTGCCACCCTTGGCGTGATTACCACGTGGTCGGGCGAAAGTAATACTGTGTTGTTCACCAACACAGCGAGCAAGGGGCATTGGCGTTTGCAGAAAATGGTTGTCACGACCCTCGACAGTGGTGACACGTTGGAAGAAGTCAGTTCAATAGCCGCCCTCCGCTCCCTCGCCGACGGAACCAAAGTTCGCCTCACCCTTGGGGTTGACAATCCCGGCTCCATCGAATATGTGGAGAACGGCTCCTCCACATACGCCTACATCCGCGACAGCGCCATGGCCGTGAGTTTCAAGGATTTCCTCCCCGACGATGCCGGTTGGCACACCAGCACTGGCGGAGCGCTGATAGGAAGTGTGGATGGTGAGTACCATTTTCGCGACGGGATGCCCGAGTTCACCCATGTCAGCAGTTCCATCGCCGACTCCATCCTCTGCCTCGACAACTGGCACAGTCCCAAACCCATACCGGTGAACGACCTGTCTGTTCTCTCCGGCCCCGACCATCGTGCCGACTACGTTGTGGTTGACGCGGTGAGCCTCCGTGCCACAGACGATGACTGTTACACCATCCACCTCGACGGTGACACACTTGAGATGAGCAACCGCTTCGGTGTGAGCGACCTCATTCCCACCGACCTTCAAGGTCGCGAGTTCACCATCCAGGGCATCCTTGGTGCTGCGGGCGACGACCTTCACTCCGTGCTTTACTACACCCAGATAGACGAGATCATCCCGAACATCCTCCTTGACGAAAACCTCTACACCAACAACACCACCATCGGCACCTACAACAGTCGAACGGTGAATGTCCACGTGGAGCGGAAACTGACAACCAACACGTGGAACACGCTCTGTCTTCCTTTCGACATCTACGACTTCTCCGCCATCGTCTCCTCCTCCAAACTGGCAGCCTTCACGGGCTACAACGCCATCGACAACAGCCTGGAGTTCAGTGCCGTGGAAGATTTGAAAGCCGGTGTGCCCTACTTGGTATTCCCCACCGAGGATGTGGATGGCATCATCTACATCCAAGGTGCCGACATTGTTAGCGGCCTCTCACCAGTCACTTTCGGTTCCTACGAAATGGTGGGTGTCTATGACCCGACAACGCTTTATGCCGGCGACAAGAGCGTGCTGTTTTTAGGTGAGAACAACACACTCTATCATCCCAGCGTGACAAACGACCTGAAAGCATTCCGCGCTTATTTCAAGACGACCAACACCACCCCGGCCAACATCTGCATCGACGGCGTGATCTCTACAACCTTGGTGGCCAACGTGTTGGCACCGGCGAGGATTTGCAGAAAGGAATATATGTGAGAGCAGGCAACAAAGTGATTATCAAGTGACGAAGGATGCCCTGCCTATAAAATCGGAAAGCAACAGATGAAAAAATACATGCTGATCATGGCCATGCTTGTGAGTTCGCTCGCAGCCATGGCTCAAGAAGAAAAAGACACGGTGGTCATCACCCTGCACGATGGCACGGAGGTGAGATATACGAGCGACCAGTTCGACCATGTGCAAATCATCTACAACCTGAAATATGGGGTGAAAGTCTATCTGAAGGACGGCAAGTCCAAGGACTATCTGGCCCAGAAAGTGGTTGTTGCCGAATACCATGGTGGCGGTGGCGATGTGACCGACTTGAACAGAAACCGCAACCTCTATCGCGCCAAACTGTTGGAATACCCCCATTTGGCAGCCGATTCAACGATGAACCAACTCATCATCAAATCTACAGAAGACTACGGCATCACCTATAGCTTGGAATGGAGCTATGCCGACAAGGCCAACCGCTGGACCTGCTATCAGATGCATGCCGGCAACAGTATGAAAAATGTGACCCGCAAGGACGCTTTCAGGGAAGACACGGAAATCCCAGTCCAATATCGTTCCAAACTCTCCGACTACAGCGGCTCAGGCTTCTCCCGCGGTCACCTCTGTCCCTCCGCCGACCGTCTGTGCTCGCAAGAGCAGAACTCCCAGACGTTCTTCCTGAGCAACATG
>CADBBP010000021.1 GCA_902792855.1 uncultured Prevotellaceae bacterium | reverse complement strand
TTGATGAGACAAAGGCGTCCAAATCTTCTCCGCTCTTGCCGGCAGCTGTCATCACGGAAGCCTTGTTGAGTGCTGGATATGCATCAACGATGGCATCACGAATCTCAGGTTGCACGAGCGTCCATACGGTGGCCAAGGATGCGTCTTCAGTGGTATGTACATATTCTCCCAATCCTCCAAGCTCATGGGTGGCGAAAACAGTTCCGTCTGCCTTGAGCAGTTTATAACCATTGGAGGTTTCCTCAAATTTCCAACCAGTGGAAGCATTGTCGGTAAATACTCCAGTGCCGGTGATGAAGAGATACACACCTGGCCAGTCGATGAATTCTATGCTACCTGCTCCATCGGCACCGTTTTTCCAGTTGAAAGGCACGCCGTATTTGTTGAGGACAGCCTCAGTACCCCAGGCACCACCTCTTCCAAGGAACAATTCTGCGTTGGAGTCATAAAGGTAATAGAGACCATCGGCAATGAGAGGCGTATTGAAGGAAATGGCAATCTCCTCGTTTTCGGCTTGTCCTTCAAACCCGATTGCGCCGGCGGGCAAAGTCAGGGTATAGACAGCAGCATTTTCGAGTTGCACGTCGGAGAATGTAGCTGTCAGCTTGTTCCCGTCTAATGTCAATGCACCTTCAGCCACCAATGTCTCCCCTTTCTTCAGAGCAGCCTTTGCGCTACCAAGAAGAGCAAAGGTGGCATTCGGGTTGTCGGTGAATGGATTATAAGTAATCTCCCATGTGGACAGAGTATTCACATAATCACCATCTTTGATGTTTAATGATGGTTCTCCCAATGTATATGTATAACTCAGTGGTGAGAAGGCAAGTGTTTGTGCTGAAGAAGACTTGAAATAATAAGTCCCGGCAGTAAGTGTCATGGGAGAGGTGAATTGGTCATTCACATTGTTGGCTTGGGAGAGGACAATGGTGCCATCCACCGTATATACCACATTGCTCAAGCTGGAACCTGCTTCAATGCTGTATTCCCCGTTGGTTGGGATTTGCACGGCATACCACGTGTCTGCCTGTGCTTGGTCACCACTGGTGAAGTCTTTCGCGACAACGGATATGGTAGGTTCGCCACAGAAATATAGTTTGAAGTTGTCAAAGTGCACCCAGTTGGCTGTTCCCTCGGCAGTCTTTCCAGCAGTGATGGTGAGGGGCTCGCCTTCTCCTATAATACAAATCAACTCATAGTCTTTGTCGGCAGTCCAGTTTGCGGTTTGGTCAAGTTTGTAATAACCTTGCGGCAGGTTGGTCAATGTCTGGCTCATGCTGCCTTCTGGAAGTGCGCCGGATGCTTGCCACTTCTCTGCATACCAACCACCAACTTTGAAACCTTGATTGTTGCTTTGCGTGCCGAAATGCCCTTCAGGAGACATCGTCCATCCCGTCATGTCACGATATTCGAATCCAGGGTTGGTAATGTAACCCGTCACATCGAATGGTGCTTCCAAACTTGCAGGCAGGTCATTGTTGATGAGTTCGAATTGACCAACGATGCACCAGGAGCGCGCTTCGTCAAAGATGCCATCAACGCCAATTTCAATAGTGGTGTTGTTTTCATCAATAGTGAAATCAATCGTGTTGCGGTACATCTTGGAGTCGAAAACGTTTGCTCCTTCTGATTGAGAGTTGGCATAGCCGGCAGCTGGAATGCTTCGTAGCGTTTTCAGCAGTATGTTGTTTTCTCCTGCTCTCAGATATGCCAATGATTTGTTGTTATGTTCATCATCATTTACATCTCCTTGACGGAAAAAAGAATAGTTCACCAAAGTATAGTTACCCTTTGGTAGGGTAATGCTCTGCTTCATGGAAAAAGCAGTTTGATAAAGATTATCCCAGCCAGCGTATGCTTCAGAAGCCCATCCTTCAGTGTTATTTCCACGAATAGAATTTGAGAACGCATCGGCAGGAGCATTGGGATTATCAGATTTAACAAAACTTGTTGTCCAGCCGTCTGTTCCGCCAGACAGCGTTGCATTCGTGATGTACAGCGAGGTGACATCTCGTTGCGCATTGGCTGTCAAGCCTACAAATAAGGAAAAGACAGCCAAGGTTAGTAGTCTAAAATGTTTCATAATAATAAATTTGTAAGTAGATGTTAATTGGTTGCAAATATACGATTTTTTTTTAATATGGTGCGCTTTCTCTTGCTTTTTTTTAATGTTTTGTTTCATTCTGAGTTATTTTTATGTCCTTTTGAATGGTTGATGAAGTCCGCTTCTTGCCATGGAAAGCGGTTTTTTGGTGGGTGTTTCCTTCTTTAATGTATTGGCTGTTATGGAATTTGCAGTTATGTAGCAAAAGTTTCTCACTTGATATAAATCAAGTAATTGTCATTTTTACACTTTTTCTTTGAAAAACTCTTGCGGGGGTGAATAATATACATTATCTTTGCAACGTGTTTTTCATAGTATTAGATTTAAGGTTAACAAAGGTTGGAGTACAGCGGTACTCCTTTTTTTGTGCCTTGAGGTGAAGGGAATAGTGGATATGGTTTTTATAGTGGCTATAGTCTATAGTGGTTATAGTATCTATAGTGGTTGTCTTTTTCTGCTTTTTTATCATTTTGCGATAAAAATCTTAAAAAGTGTTGCGAAAAATAAATATTTTTGCTAATTTTGCGTTTTGAAAAAATAGTATTCGTCATTTTTTTAAAATTATCGATATGAAAAAGTATTTAGCAGAAATGATTGGCACTTTTGTGCTAACTTTCTTGGGCTGCGGGGCCGCCGTAGCCTTGGGATGTGATGTTCAGAATGCGGCCACTGTTGTCGGCACCGCCATCGCCTTTGGTCTCTCCGTTGTTGCCATGGCCTACACCATCGGCGGCATCTCCGGTTGCCACATCAACCCTGCCATCACCCTCGGTGTCTTCCTTAGTGGTAGGATGAACGCCAAGGACTGTGGCATGTACATGCTCTTCCAAGTGATTGGGGCCATCCTTGCTGCCGCTCTTCTTTATGGTGTCGTGGCAACTTCCGACCCTGACGTGCTTCGCGGCCTTGGTGCCAACACGTGCGCTTTCAACGTCACCAGCGGCCTCATCGTGGAGATTGTCCTCACCACCATCTTCGTCCTCGTTGTCCTTGGGGCCACCTCGAAGACCAACGGTGCCACCAACAATTTCGCCGGACTGGCCATCGGCCTCTCCCTCATCCTCATCCACCTTGTGGGTATTCGCTTCACCGGCACCTCCGTCAACCCCGCTCGCTCCATCGGTCCGGCACTCTTCTCCGGTGGGCAGGCAATGGCAGAGTTGTGGGTGTTCATCGTAGGTCCGCTTATCGGTGGAGCCCTCGCCGCACTCATCTGGAAAGTCATTGGTACGGAGTCGGAAGACTAAGAGTGAAAAAAAAATCCAAAAGTCTTTGTGCTGACAATAAAAATTGCTAATTTTGCAAGCACTAAATCAGTTATTATAAAAAACGTCAAACTTATGGTAGATTACAAGACTTTGGGCCTGGTAAACACCCGCGAGATGTTCGCCCGTGCCATCAATGGCGGATATGCCATCCCCGCATTCAATTTCAACAACATGGAGCAGCTCCAGGCCATCATCAAGGCTTCGAGCGACTTGAAGAGCCCCGTCATCCTTCAGGTGTCGAAGGGTGCGCGCAACTATGCCAACCAGACGCTTCTGAAGTATATGGCTCAGGGTGCCGTAGAGTATGCCAAGGAACTTGGATGCCACCATCCTGAAATCGCCCTGCACCTCGACCATGGCGACAGCTTCGAGACCTGCAAGAGCTGCATCGACTTCGGCTTCTCGTCGGTGATGATTGACGGCTCCGCTCTCCCCTACGAGGAGAACATCGCTCTCACCAAGAAGGTGGTGGAATACGCACATCAGTTCGACGTCACCGTAGAGGGTGAGTTGGGCGTGCTCGCCGGTGTTGAGGATGAGGTTGTGGCCGCTGAGAGCCATTACACCAAGCCGGAAGAGGTCATCGACTTCGTCAGCCGCACTGGTGTGGACTCACTCGCCATCTCCATCGGCACCTCACACGGAGCATACAAGTTCACTCCGGAGCAGTGCACACGCGACCCGAAGACCGGCAAACTCGTTCCCCCGCCATTGGCATTCGACGTCCTCGACGCCATCATGGTGAAACTTCCCGGCTTCCCCATCGTGCTTCACGGCTCATCGTCGGTTCCACAGGAGTATGTGGACATCATCAACGAGTATGGCGGCAAACTGCCCGACGCCGTTGGCATCCCCGAGGAGCAGCTTCGCAAGGCCTCGAAGAGTGCCGTGTGCAAGATCAACATCGACTCCGACTCACGTCTGGCTTTCACCGCTGCAGTGAGAAAGGTTCTCGCTACCAAGCTTGGTGAGTTCGACCCGCGCAAGTACTGCGGTCCGGCTCGCGACGAGATGGAGAAGATGTACAAGCACAAGATTGTTGACGTGCTTGGCTCTGACGGCAAACTCGCACAGCTCGACTAACACCCGGCAACGGGCCATGCCCGCCATGGAGGCAGACAGGCTCCCGGGATTTTCGTAAACAAGGCGGGCGTCTCCACCAGTGGAGGCTCCCGCCTTGGCGTTTGCAAACAATATACATCACAGCAAAATGAAAAAGTTTTTCTTATTAGCCATGCTCGCCACACTCGCATCCACCATCAAGGCACAAGACAATTTCTTCTACATCTACCTATGCATAGGACAGTCGAACATGGTGGGGCAGGGAGCCATCGAGCCACAGGACTGCGACATTGAGGATGGCGTGCTCAGCATGTCTGCCGTCGATGGCCCCGACGGTCGCAAGGTGGGCGAGTGGCGCAAAGCCGTGCCGCCTCTCTGCCGTGCGAACACAGGTCTCTCGCCCGTGGACTATTTCCTCCGCGTGCTGCGCAAGAACCATCCACTCAACGTGCGCCTTGGCGTGGTGCACGTGGCCGTTGACGGGTGCGGCATCGACCTCTTCGACAAGGATGCATGCAAGGAGTATGTGGCCAATGTGAAGCAGGACTGGATGCTTAACGAAATCGCCGCTTACGACGGCAACCCCTACCAGCGCCTCGTGGATATGGCCAGGAAGGCACAAAAGGAGGGGGTCATCAGGGGAATACTCCTCCACCAGGGGGAGACTGACGCCTACAACGACCAATGGTTGCAAAAGGTGAAAAAAATATACAACGACCTCGTGACCGACCTGAACCTCGACCCGACGAAGGTGCCACTCATCGCAGGAGAGGCAGTTGGGAAGGACCAGAACGGGGTGTGCGCTCATGCCAACCCCACCATCAACCGTCTTCCGGAGGTGCTGCCCAACGCCTACGTCGTCTCCTCTGAGGGATGCGAGGCAGGCCCCGACCACTTGCACTTCACCGCACAAGGTTACCGCACGCTTGGCATGCGCTACGGCATCAAGATGCTGCAGGCCATGGGCTTCAAGGAGTTAGGTGACGGGATGGAGTTGTCGCTCACACCATCTGCCTCCACGCCGACGGTGACACCCATCGACGTGAACGCCTCTGTCGATGACAAGGGAATCATGCATGCCGTGGCCACCAAACCCATCACAAAGATAGAGTATGTGAGCTTTTCCGGCAACACCCTTAAAACCATCACGATGTCGGGCGAGACAAAAGCCGACGTGGACCTCAACCTCTTCCCCGAGGAGAAGCACCTCGTCATCGTCTTCCACGACAAAGATGGGGCCTCCACCTCCATCGATGTGACAAGATAAAAAAAACTCCCCAAACGGGGAGTTTTTTTATGAGGAGTATAGTGGCTATAGTTTCTATAGTTTCTATAGTCGCTATAGCTATTATAGAGCCTGTTATTCTTCCTCCAAGAGGCGGAAAGCCTTTGGGAGATAATCTATCAAGTCGCTGGCCACGAGGCATTCCTTGCCCTTGTCGCGGGCGGCGAGGTCGCCGGCAAGACCGTGGAGGTACATGCCCAGTTGACAAGCCTCTCGCTGGTGATAGCCGCGGGCCAGGAGGCCGGTGATGATGCCGGTGAGCACGTCGCCGCAGCCGGCGGTGGCCATGCCGGAATTGCCGGTAGTGTTGAACACCACCTTGCCGTCGGGCAGGCACAGTGCTGAGTAGTGGCCTTTGAGGATGATGAACACCTGCAGGCGCACCGCCATGTCAACGGCTTTCATCAAGCGCTCGTAGTCGTCGCTGCTGCGCGTGTCGGTCAGGCGGTCGAACTCCTTCGGGTGCGGGGTGAGGATGAGGCCCTTGGGCAGTTGCTGCATCCAAGCCTTGTGGCTGCCGAGGATGTTCAGGGCGTCGGCATCGGCAACGATGGGAGCCTGTGTGCGGCGTAGCTGCGCACTGAGGGCGATGGCCGTGCCTTCCACCTGGCCCAGGCCCGGGCCAATGCCCAAGGCGTCGTACTCCTCCGCCGGGACGGCATCGGAGAAATAGGCATCCTCGTAGTCAATCTGAAGCACCGCTTCCGGGACGGCTACCTGCAAGACGTCGCAGTTCTTCTTGGGAGTGTGTATGGTGAGCTTCCCTGCTCCTGAGCGCAGGCAGGCACGGGCGGCCAGGATGGCGGCACCGGCCATGCCGTAGCTGCCGGCGATGAGCAGTGCGTGGCCCATGGAGCCTTTGTGGGCGAAGTCGCTGCGCTCAAGCAGCATGGGGCGAAGGTCGGAAGCCTCAAGCATCGTGTAGCTCGAGTTGGCCTTCTCCATGTATTCTTTCGACAAGCGTATGTCGAGCACCTTCAGCCGGCCGATGTACTGCTGGATGTCGGCGAAGAGGAATGCGAGTTTCTTCGTCTGCAGCGTCAGTGTCACGTCGGCGCGGACGATGTTGCCATGAATGTTGTAGGTGTTGCACTCCGCCATCAGGCCGGAGGGCATGTCGATGCTCACCACGCGGCAAGGAGACTGGTTGATGTATTTCACCAAGGAGGGGAAACCACCCTCCAAGGGCTTCACCAACCCGGTGCCGAAGAGGCCGTCAACCAACAAGGTGGAAGAGGTGAGTTGTGGCGGGTCGAATTCCTTTGTGACTTCTATGAAGCTCTTCAGGCGCTTGCAGTCCATTGCGCGCTGCTTGTTTTCCTGACAATCCTCCGAGAGCTTGTTGTTGATGTTGAAAAGATAGGCCGAAACATTATAGCCACGCTCGGCAAGCATGCGGGCGACGGCCAGTGCGTCGCCGCCGTTGTTGCCGGGGCCGGCGAACACCACGACCGGGGTGGCGGTGGTGCACTCGTCGATGATGGCGATGGTCAGGGCGCGGGCGGCGCGCTCCATGAGGTCTATCGACTTGATGGGCTCATTCTCAATCGTATATTTGTCGAGCTCCTTAATCTGGGTACTGGTAAATATCTTCATACGGCGCAAAATTACAAAATTTTTGCCAACTCTTGCTTATCTTTCCCATTTTTTTAGTAAATTTGCTGCAAAATATTAAATCAGGCAATATGGAAATCATTCAAGTATTGGACAAGAAATTCCGCATCTCCATCCCTGAGGAGGAAATCCTCAAGCGGGTGGACGCTGTGGCGGAGCAACTCAACCGTGACATGGCCGGAAAAAACCCGCTCTTCCTTGCCGTGCTCAACGGCTCCTTCATCTTCGCTGCCGACCTCATGAGGCGCATCACCATTCCATCGGAAATCTCATTCGTGAAACTGGCTTCCTATCAAGGTACCATTTCCACTGGAAAGGTGACGGAGGTCATTGGCATCAACGAGGACATCTCAGGGCGCACCGTCGTCATCGTGGAGGACATCGTGGAGTCGGGGCTCACCATCCAGCGCATGATGGAGACACTCGGCACGCGGAACCCCAAGGCCGTGCATGTATGCACCCTCCTGCTCAAGCCGGACAAACTTGAGGTAGATGTGGACATCGACTATGTGGCCATGCGCATCCCCAACGACTTCATCCTCGGCTACGGCCTCGACTACAACCAACAAGGGAGGAACCTGAAAGACATCTACACCCTCGTCGGCGACGAGGACAAACCTATAAAAAACATCAATATGAGAAACATTGTCATTTTCGGCGCCCCCGGTTCGGGAAAGGGCACCCAGAGCGATTTGATTATCGAGAAATACGGCCTCAACCACATCTCCACCGGCGACGTGCTTAGAGCCGAGATAAAAAACGGAACGGAGCTTGGAAAAGTGGCCAAGCAGTATATCGACGACGGCATGCTCGTGCCAGACACACTCATCGTTGACATGCTCGCAAAGGTATATGACACCTATGGACCACAGCACAAAGGGGTCATCTTCGACGGTTTCCCACGCACCGTCAACCAGGCAGAGGCTCTCAAGGAAATGCTCGCCAAGAGAGGGCACAAGGTGGCTGCCATGATTGAGCTCGACGTCCCGGAGGATGAGCTCATGACGCGCTTGCTCAAGAGAGGCCTCGAGAGCGGGAGAAGCGACGACAACGAGGAGACCATCCGCAAGCGCCTCGGAGTGTATCACAGCCAGACCTCACCTCTCATCGACTGGTATGAAAAAGAGGGTGTAAGGCATAAAATCAATGGGTTGGGAGAACTGCAGCGCATCTTCCAAGACATCTCACAAGTGATAGATAGCTTGTAGCATCATAGTGGCCATGGTGGCTATAGTATCTATAGTTTCTATAGGCACTATGGTGACTATAGCCACTATCGCCCACCTTTCATCATGGAATCGAATTTTGTTGACTATGTGAAAATCTGCTGCCGCTCCGGCAAGGGCGGCCGTGGCTCCATGCACCTCAGGCATGTGAAATACAACCCCAATGGCGGACCCGACGGCGGCGACGGCGGCGACGGCGGGAGCGTCTTCCTTAGAGGCAACCACAACTACTGGACGCTGCTCCACTTGAAATACCAGCGGCACATCTTCGCCCAGCACGGAGGAAACGGAGGAAAAGACAAGTGCCACGGCACCAAAGGGAAGGACGAATATATCGACGTGCCCTGCGGAACGGTGGTGTATAATGCGGAGACCGGGAAATTCGTCTGCGACATTTCCTACGACGGACAGGTGGTGTGTCTGCTCAAAGGGGGTAGGGGAGGACTGGGAAACTTCCAATTCCGCTCACCCACCAACCAGGCGCCGCGATATGCACAGCCCGGAGAACCCATGCAGGAGATGACCATCATCATGGAGCTCAAGCTGCTTGCCGACGTGGGGCTTGTGGGCTTTCCCAACGCCGGGAAATCGACACTCCTCTCATCCCTCTCAAGCGCCAGGCCCAAGATTGCCAACTATCCCTTCACCACGCTCGAACCATCGCTTGGCATTGTGGGGTATCATGACAAGCAGTCGTTTGTCATGGCCGACATTCCCGGCATCATCGAGGGTGCCAGCGAGGGAAAGGGCTTGGGACTGAGGTTTCTCAGGCACATAGAGCGCAATTCCCTCCTCCTCTTCATGGTGCCGGGCGACACCGACGACATCAAGCACGAGTATGAGGTGTTGCTTGGGGAATTGGAAAAGTTCAATCCCGAGATGCTCGACAAGCACCGTGTGTTGGCGGTCACCAAGTGCGACCTGCTCGACGAGGAGCTTATTGAGATGCTGCGGGAGACACTGCCCGACGACGTGCAGACCGTCTTCATCTCTGCCGTCACCGGATATGGGTTGGAAGAGTTGAAAAACGTGCTGTGGAAAGAACTCAACAGCGAGAGCAACAAACTGCAGACCATCACGGCGGAGGACACCCTCGTGCACCGCGACAAGGACTTGGGGAGCCTCCAGGTGGAGATGGCTGCCGAGGGCGAGGACGCCATCCTCTTCGTGGATGAGGATGAGGTGGAGGATCTCGACGATTTCGAGTATGATGAAGAACTGCCATGACAGCCTCTGAAACATGCCGTGAGGGCATCCTTCCCACCCTGTTCCACTATGACATCGCACCTGGCGTGACGGCGTTCAGTTCCACCAGGATGGGCGGGGTGAGCAAGGGAAAGTATGCCGAGTTCAACATCAATCATTACTGTGGCGACGATGAGCAGGACATCGCCGCCAATTATGCTGCACTGTGCCGTCTGCTTGGTATCGACGGCACCCATCTGGCCTACCCCCATCAGGTGCATGGCACTGTCGTCAAGCGGATTGACGAGGGATGGCCGATGCTGCCTGCACCCAGCCGGAAGGAGTGGCTGGAGGGGGTGGATGCGGTGATGACGGATGTGGCAGGTATATGCATTGGAGTGTCCACGGCCGACTGCATCCCCGTGTTGCTGTATGATGCCGCCCACCATGCCTGTGCCGCCATCCATGCTGGTTGGCGTGGCACCGCCGCTCGCATCACCGAGAAAGCCGTGGATGCGATGGCAATGGCCTATGGCACTGAAGCTGCACAGCTCAAGGCGGTCATAGGCCCCGGTATATCCTTGGAAAATTTTGAGGTGGGAGACGAGGTGTATGAGGTCTTCCAACGAGAAGGCTTTGACATGGAGCGCATCGCCCGTAGATACGCCAAGTGGCATGTTGATTTGTGGGAGGCCAACCGTTTGTCGCTCATAAAGATGGGCGTAAGTGCCCATGCCATCCATCTCTCGGGCATCTGCACCTACGCCCAAGCCGACCGCTTCTTCTCCGCCCGTCGTCTTGGCATCAACTCCGGGCGAATCTTCACGGCCATGATGATGAATGAAAATTAAAGATGAAAAATTAAAAATGAAAAATGAAAGATGAAAAATGAGGTGTGCCATGATGGCGTGAACCTATTTCATTTTTCATCTTTCATTTTCATTATTTTTTCCGCTTGGCTCTTTGCTCGCGGTATTTCGCCTTTTGGCGGGCGCTGCCGCTGCCATGGGCCCCGGTGATGTAGCCTTTCTTCTTGGCCTTCGTCTTCACCTTGCCCGAATTTTCGTTGCTGTCGCCGCCTCCGCCGCGACCCCACACGATGCCGCCCTGGATGATGGCGTCGATGTCGTCTCCCTTGCTCATCGTGTCAGGATATCAATGGTGGAACAGGCGCACGCCGGTGAAGGCCATGGCAATGCCGTATTTGTCGCAGGTGGCGATGACATGGTCGTCGCGAACGGAGCCGCCGGCTTGTGCGATGTATTGCACACCGCTGCGGTGAGCGCGCTCGATGTTGTCGCCGAAGGGGAAGAAGGCGTCGCTGCCAAGCGACACGCCGGTGTTGAGGGCTATCCACTCCTTTTTCTCCTGCATCGTCAGCACCTCCGGGCGTACGGTGAAGAACTGTTGCCAGGCACCGTCGGCAAGCACGTCGTCATGGTCCTCGCTGATATAGACGTCGATGGTGTTGTCACGGTCGGCACGGCGGATGCCCGGCAGGAATGGCAGGGCCATCACCTTGGGATGCTGGCGAAGCCACCAGATGTCGGCCTTGTTGCCGGCCAGGCGGGTGCAGTGGATGCGGCTCTGCTGACCGGCGCCGATGCCGATGGCCTGGCCGTCCTTCACGTAGCACACGCTGTTGCTCTGCGTGTATTTCAGCGTGATGAGTGCTATCACCAAGTCGCGACGAGCAGCCTCGGGGAACGACTTGTTGGCGGTGGGGATGTTGGCGAAGAGTGCCGGGTCGTCGAGACGCACCTCGTTGCGCCCTTGCTCGAAGGTGACGCCAAACACCTGCTTGCGCTCAACAGGAGCCGGACGGTAGGCGGGGTCGATGCGGATGACGTTGTAGGTGCCTTTGCGCTTCGAGCGTAGGATGTCGAGGGCCTCGGGGGTGAAGTCAGGAGCAATCACGCCGTCGGAGACCTCGCGCTTGAGCAGCAAGGCCGTCTGTGCGTCGCATGGCTCGCTCAGGGCCACGAAGTCGCCGTAGCTGCTCATGCGGTCGGCGCCGCGGGCACGGGCGTAGGCACTGGCGATGGGCGACAACTCGCCCTCGATGTCATCGACGAAATAGATGCGGCGAAGGGTGTCGCTCAGCGGCAGGCCCACAGCGGCTCCGGCCGGTGAGACGTGCTTGAAGCTCGCGGCGGCGGGAAGGCCGGTGGCCAACTGCAACTCGCGCACCAGCTGCCAGCTGTTGAGTGCGTCGAGGAAATTGATGTAGCCCGGGCGCCCGTTGAGCACCTCCAAGGGCAACTCGCCCTCTTCCATGAAGATGCGGGAGGGCTTCTGGTTGGGGTTGCAACCGTATTTCAATGACAGTTCTTTCATCATTCTATGTTTTAGGGTGTCTTGTGCTTGATGTGATGGGAGAGGTTCCGAAAAATTGATAAAAAAAGAGGCTTCATGCACTGAAACCTCTTGTTTCTCTTTTTTAGGATTGTGCTTTCGGAGCAGTCCACTTCTCCTTGATGCGGGCCTTCTTGCCGGTGAGGCCACGGAGGTAGTACAGCTTGGCGCGGCGCACCTTGCCTCGCTTGTTCACCTCGATGCTGTCGATGTTGGGCGACTCAATGGGGAAAATACG
Source organism: uncultured Prevotellaceae bacterium (assembly GCA_902792855.1). Taxonomy (GTDB): domain Bacteria; phylum Bacteroidota; class Bacteroidia; order Bacteroidales; family Bacteroidaceae; genus Prevotella. The sequence continues at coordinate 16,556 of CADBBP010000021.1, read as the reverse complement.
CTCCACACCTACCGTGCCCGACATCTTGCGGACGGTGAAGCGCTTTTTCAGGCCATGGCCTGAAATGCGAATCACAACACCACGGTAGAGCTGGATACGCTCCTTGTTGCCCTCGATGATCTTATAGGCCACCGTGATGGTGTCTCCAGGATGGAACTCGTCGAATTTCTTGCCAGAGGCCTTTGCCTGCTCGGCAACATTCGTTGCAAATGCTTCTTCAGCAACTTTAATTAAATCCATTGTGATAAATGATTTTTATTGGTTGTCATCCCACGCAACATAACTAGGCAACTCTTCTTCCTGTCATCGGTTACGTAAAAAGCGGTGCAAAGGTAGCACTTTTTCCCGAAAAATCAGCATCAAAAGCGTTTTATTTCAAAAAAATGCCCTCTTTATCGGAAAAAATGACTATCTTCGCACAAAACTTGTACTGTCATGAGAAAAAAACACATCTTAAAAGCGCTGGTGATGCTCGTGGTGCTCGCCTCTTCATGCGCCACTCACTACCACGTGACGGGCGTCACACGGACAAGGCTGCTCGTTGATAAAACCTATGACCAAGAGCCTGCAGAGCAGGTGAAGTCTTTCATGCAGCCCTACACGGCAGAGGTGGACAAACTGATGAAACCTGTGTTGGGAACGGCAGCAAGCGACCTCATCGCGGACAGGCCGGAAAGTAAACTAAGCAACCTGGTGCCCGACATCTTCGTGTGGGCCGGACAATTCTATGGAGAAAAGCCCGACTTCGGCGTCTATAACATCGGGGGCATCAGGGCATCCTTCGCCAAGGGGCCCATCACCATCGGCGACGTCTTCGAGGTGGCTCCCTTCGACAACAGAATCACCTTCGTCACCCTCTCCGGCGAGAAGGTGCTCGAACTCATGAGCCAAATCGCCTACCGAGGCGGGGAAGGTGTCAGCCATGAGGTGAAGCTCGCCATCACGGCCGACAACAAGTTGCGCAGTGCCACCATCGGGGGGAAGGAAATCGACCCCAACGCCTCCTACCGCATCGTCACCATCGACTACGTGGCTCACGGCAACGACCGCATGACGGCTTTCAAGAGCGGAACAGACGTAAGGGAACTCACCGGGGATGACGACCTTTCGAGAAACATCATCATGAAATACATCAAGGAGCAGACCGCCCAAGGTAAAATGGTGGACTGCGCCGTGGAAGGAAGAATAACTGTAGTGGAATAGACATGAAAACAAAGACTTGCATCATCACCGCGCTACTGGTGCTATGCACCACGGGCGTGGCTGCCCAGGACAAGCAGCTCGTCGTGCTGCACACCAACGACACCCACAGCACCATAGAGCCACTCAACCCCAACCTGAACGACAAGAACCTGGCTGGGAGAGGAGGGTTCATCAGAAGACTGCAGTTTCTCAAACAGCAACGGGAAGAGCATCCGGACCTGCTCTATTTCGACAGCGGCGACTTCTCCCAAGGTTCGCCATACTACACCCTCTTCAAGGGTGACGTGGAGGTGGGCCTCATGAACATGATGGGCATCGACGCCGCCACCATCGGCAACCATGAATTCGACTTTGGCTTGGAGACCTTGGCACATCTTTTCAAAATGGCCAACTTCCCCATTGTCTGCGCCAACTACGACTTCACCGGAACACCGTTGGAGGGGGTGGTGAAGCCATGGGTCATCATCAAGCGCAACGGCGTGAAAATTGGGGTCTTCGGCCTCTCGCCACAGCTCGACGGGCTGGTGGAGAAGCACAACTGCGAGGGAGTGAAATACCTCGACCCGGTGGCAAAGGCCCTCGAGGTGGCCACGCTGCTGAAAAAGAAGAAGAAATGCGACATGGTGATTTGCATCTCACACCTTGGGTGGGGCGTGGACGTGACTGATGACATCCAAATGGTCGCTGGCACCAGATACATCGACTTGGTGCTTGGAGGGCATTCACACACCTATTTCGAAGAGTTGAGATACGTGAAGAACCTCGACGGGCAGAATGTGCCGGTGGACCAGAACGGAAAACACGGCCTCTGGATAGGGAAGATGGTGGTGAACCTGGCAAAATGACAGCCCCCTCACGCCACAACAACAGCAAGGTCTCATTCGAAATAGAACGACAGGGCGATGATTTTCGTCGAAGCCTTGCTCACGGAGTTGGTGTACATGATCATTTCGCGGTTCTTCAAGTGATTGGCATGGTCCTTGTCAAGGCTGTTGGAAAGGCTGAACATGAATTTCAACTCCGGGCGTAACTTGAAGAAGGGGAGGTAGAAGTCGCAGCCCATGCCCACCTCGAAAAACATGTCGTAACGTTTCAGACGCAAGTAGTCGTTGTCCTTGCCGGAGAGGTTGATGACAGGGTTGAGGCCTGCCATGAGGTATGGCCGGTGGTTGTTGAAGCGTGGTGCGGCGAAAATCATGTCGAGCGCCGTGGTGATGTAGGCTGTCTTCAGGTCCTGGTGCTCCTCCGTGAACCGCTCGTCGGTGTGGTTGCGGAAGGTGAAGTGGCGGGTGCCGAAATACATCGCCGGGGCGATGCGCAACTGAAAATAGGTGTTCAGACGAAGTTCGCCCAAGACACCGACATTGAACCCCGGGTCCCAGCGGTCTTGGTCGCAGGAGATGAGACGCTCCACGTAGGTGCCGTCCTCTTGCTCTATCTGCTGTGGCCCTACGTTGAGAAACTCGATGTCCTGGAGGTGGCTGCCCACCACCACGCCGAAATGGAAATGGCGCAGGTCGCAATAGGGGCGGTTCTCCACCTTGCGCTCCTGACCAAGTGCTGGTAATAACACCATTAGTGCCCAAATGAGGGCCATTGTTCGTCTCAACATATTATAATAACGGCATTATAGCCTCCTTATTGCCTTTCACGTTATTTTGATTTTGTATAAATAGGAAAAAAAGTGCTACCTAATATTAGGTATTCCAAAATAAATTCCTATCTTTGCAACATATTAAGTGGGTATTGCTCTACGCAATAGTAGGTATGCCTTGTGACAATCAACATTATACATTAACAATAAAACATTACGACTATGGCTTATGTAATTGGCGAAGACTGCATTGCATGCGGTTCTTGTATTAGCGAGTGCCCATCCGAGGCTATCTCCGAGGGCGACATCTATTCCATTGACCCGGATCTCTGCACCGAGTGTGGAACTTGTGCAGACGTATGCCCCAATGAAGCAATCAGCCTTCCTTGATTTAGAAGATATCGGAAGAAAATGGCGGCTCCGGAAATCCGGAGCCGCTTTTTGTGAATATGGAGATAGACCTTACGATGGGAACGGAAATACAAATAATATCAAGAATTACATGGTAGTTTGTCATATTCAATTATACGATGTACGCATATGTTCGTCTTTCCAACCATTTACGATGTCGTCATTGAGAGTTCCGTTATCCCATAGTTTGTCTATTTCATTTTGCAAACGGGAATTCAGAAACTGAACAATGACATCTTTGAGATCTTTAACATCCTTCTCATTATTGATGCATGAGAGCATGTTGATAATCTCATATTGTGCTGCATTTATTTTATACTTACGTTCCATAAGTCTGTTTTTTGTGCAAAAATACATCTTTTTTTTCAATTGAAGAATGTTTCAAGTGAAAAAAATCCCGCAGGGAAACCCTGCGGGAAACTTGTTTTACTATTGTGCTATCATTATTGCTGCTCTTCCTCGTCGAGGCCGAGTGCTTTTTTGGCGATGTTCTTGTGGCTCTCCACCGTGGAGTAGTTGTACACGTCCTGGAAGAATGGCTTGGCGGCATCCAAGTCGTTCTTGCCTGACCAGTAGATGTACCCCAGGTCGAAGCTGCTGTTTGAGAGGTAGTACTTGTCATCGTCGGAGAGGTCGCCCTTTGCCTTGATGGTGCTCACCAGAGGCTGCAGGAACCTGATGGCCTCGTCGTCCATGCCAAGCACGAAAGCTTGATGGCCTTTCTGGAAGGCGGCATAGTCGGCAGTGTGCGGGTGCTTGGCCACCAGTTTGTCGTAGATGTTGAGGGCCTTCTGCCAGTTGGAGGAGGCGTCGGCGTTGTTTTGGTCCACCTCGGCGTTCTTCTTGGCCTCCTTGGCTGCCTTTGCAAGTTCCATGGCTTCCTTTGTCTTCTCAATATAGACGCTGGCGAGCTTGGAATACTCTGAAGGCTTGGCGTTGGGGTTGTTCTCCAAGTACTTGATGCTGAACTCCTCAGCCTTGTCCATGTCGCCAAGGGCGGTGTAAGCCTCGGAGATGCTCTGCAGGTTGGCCACCTGTGTGTTGTCCATGGAGAAGGCCTTGTTGAACTGCTCAATGGCTTCCGTCAGTTTGCCAGCGTTCATCAGGGCGCGGGCGTAGTAGTTGAAGTCGTTGGAGCGCTTCTCCACATCGCTGCTGCTGATGAGCTGCTCTGCGAAACTGACACCCTCGGGGCTGTTGGCCTCCACGGCGTTGAACATGGCCAAGCGGAGGAATGCTTTGTTCTTGGGGAAGCGGCTGATGGCGGTTTTGGCTACCTCCAAGCCTTTGTCATATTTCCCAGTGGAGAATGCAGAAAGGATGTACTCTGCGATGTAGCTTTCAGAGATGGAGTTGATTTTTGCCTTGCTGAAGGCCTCGAAAGCCTTGGCATCGTTGCCACTCTCATAGTAGTTGTGACCCATCTCGGCATCGATGGGATACTCGGGAACGTTTGTTCTCAACTCATTGAGCACTCTCTCCGACTCCGACGGAGAACGCTTGCGATAGACGTTGGCATAGCGGGTGTAACCCATGGGGTTCTTCGGGTCGAGCTGCATGGCCTGCTGATACCACATGGCGGCGTTGCCACCATCGTCCTTCAGAGCCTCTGCGTCACCTTTGAGGATGTATGCGTCGCCAAAGTTCTTATTCTTCTTCAAGGCCATGTCGGCAATGGCGTTGGCCTGGTCGTAGTTCTTCACTGCCAGGTAGGAGTTTCCCAATGCCACGAGGGCCTTTGGGTCTTTCTTGAACTGCTTCAAATAGTCCTTCACAACTTGCTTGGCACCTGCGGCTCCGGAGGGGTCGCTCTTGAGTGCTTTCGACACGTTCTCAATGGCCGAGATGTAGTCTTGAGCCATTACGGGAGCAGACAGTCCGAAGACGAAGGCTCCCATCACTAAATATTTTACTGCTTTCATAACCTTTGGTTTTTTTATTTCCTTTTTAAGATATTGTTTGTCGTTTGTTGGATGTTGTTTGCTGTTGAAAGTTTAAGCGTTTCTCATTTCTTAACATTTACATAGTTGATGACGATGTCGCCACGGTAGGGGAGCAGTCCGGCTCGCAGCACGATTTTCTGGCCCACCGGCTTGGTGATGTAGTTGGCGAAGCTGTATGGCAGCTTGCGGGGTGGGTCCACGCAGATGGCGTAGATGGTCCTGGCAAACGGGTAGCGCCCGTCGAGCAGGTATCCGGCATAGGGCTTCCAGCTGTTCTGCGGTGTTGCCTTGTCGCGTGTCGAGACACCCATCACGCGTACCTTGTTGATGAATGTGAGGTTGGTGCTGTCGTTCTTGTCGTTGAGCCAGTTGGAACCGATAACTCCGATGGCTCCCGGGGTGTCGTGCACGTATTCAATGACCTCTGCGCTGGTTTTGGCGGCGGTCACGTTGGGGTTGTTGATGGGCTTGCCGTCGAGGATGGAGTCCACCACGTAGTGCAACGTGGCCGACTCCTTGTTGTCGAATACGACGTTGAAGTTGCCGAGTTTGGAACTGGGGAAGACCTCGTTCCACTTCGTCACCTCACCGTTGAGGATGCGTTTGATGTCGTTTACGGTGATGCATGTGTCGTTGTTGGCAGGATGCACGATGAGTGACAGTGCGTCGTAGCCTATGGGGAAAACTTCAGGAAGTTGGTTTTTCGTCTTGAGGTAAGCCACCTCGCTGTCTTTCAGCGGGCGGGTGGTGAAGAAGAGGCACGTCTGCATGTCGCGTATGAGTTCGAAGCCTCTGTTCTCTGTTGTGTCCAGGAGGTTGATTTTTGCCTTGGGGTATTTGAACTGGAAATCGTCGATGAGTTCCTGGATGATGGGTTTGAGGCTCTCATCCGCAGCGATGGTCACCTCTCCAGAAGTCTCGGTGTCTGTTCGCCCTCCGCGTTTGTCGCTGTTGTCGCATGAAATGATGGCGATGCCTGTGAGCAGCATGCCGATGAAAGTGAGGATGAATGCCTTTTTCATGGGGGGATGTTTTTAGTGTTGCTGATTTAAAATTTTCGTCAGGGGCGACGGAAACCAGTCGCCCCTGACGTCTTGTAGTCCTACAATTGCTTGTAGTGAAAAGTTCGGTACATCTTACTGGAGCTTGAACGTTACAGGAAGGTTGTACTTCACGCGCACGGCTTGTCCGTTCTGCTTGCCGGGCACCCACTTCGGCATGGCTTTCACCACGCGTGTGGCCTCCTTGTCGAGCGATGGGTCAACACCGCGCACCACTTGAACGTTGCTCACCGAGCCGTCGGGCTCGACGACGAATGACATCACCACACGGCCCTGGATGTTGTTCTCCTCAGCCACTGGAGGATAGTGGATGTTGCTGCTCAGCCACGACATGAGGGCTGCGTTGCCACCGGGGAACGATGGCGGCTGCTCCACGACGTCGAAGATTTTCTGCTCAACTTCCTTCTGCACCTCCACTTTGGGCTCTGGCTTTGGCGGCTCTTGCACAGCTTGTACGACGTCGGTGCGGGCGGCCTCGATGTTACGGTCTTTCACACCTTCCTCGTCCTTCACGCCCACTGCGACGTCGGCGTCAAGTTTGTCCTGCTGCTTGAGCTGGTTGTCTTCCTTCACCAGTTCGTCCTTCTTGATGACAGGAGCGGTGAACTTCTGTGTCTCACGCACTTGCGGGATTTCCTTCTTGGGGATGTCCAGCTTCGGCTTCTCCACTTTCTGCTCTTCCTTGCGCTCCTTCTTGGCTTGCTCCTGGAGTTTGGAGAGTTCCAACTGCTCCATGTATGCCTGACGCTCGGCAGCAGCCTTGTCGGCCTGAATCTTCCACACCAGGTAGCCGCCGATGATGAGTGCGGCTGCGATGAGGATGGCCAGGGCCTTCATGTTGCGGTTGCCAGTGCCTTTGCGCAGTTGGTAGGCTCCGTATTCCTTGTTCTTGTCTTGGAACACCAAGTCGATCCATTTGGGATCGTAAAGATCAATATTTGCCATGGTTTCTTCTTGTTTGTTGTCAATTACATTTCAACACCCTTCAGGTTGAGAAGCTTCTCGTCGTCTGGGGTGATCTTGTCGATGACATATGTTCCAATACTCAAGATCTGCATCTCATCCAAAGCATCCACCATGTTCTTGTAGGAAGCATTGTCGGTGGGCTTGATCACAATGGTAAGGGTGGGAATCTTTCCGTCCTTCAGCTCGCCGCCCTTGATCTCGCTGAGCTTCTTGGCGTAGGTGCTGTCGGTGTAGTTTTTCGGATTCGCTGCCCTGTCGGCGGCCAGTTCCCTGGCTGCCAGCTCTATTCTCTTCACTGGCTTCGTGCCGTCCTCGATGGCGTGCTCGCGAAGCACGTCGCGGATGCCCTTGCTGCCCCATGTGGTTTCCTTCACCCACTCGGGGTTGTTGTACTCGGGTATTCCCTCGCCGTAGTAGATCTTGTCGTTGGCCGCCACATAGAGTGTGACTGTCTGTGAGGCTTTCGACTCGTTCTTCATGTCTTCGTTCTGGTTCTCATCATTGGATGGCATGGTCAGCTCCATCGTCTGCGGCTTGCTAAGTGTTGTACAAAGCATGAAGAACGTGATGAGAAGCATCAGCATATCCACCATGGGCGTGAAGTCCACGCGGACATTCATTTTTTTCTGTTTGCTTTCTTTTTTCTTTCCCATTAGTCTTCCTCCGCTACTTTAAGGTTGGTGATCATGTAGTAGTGGCTCTCGTCCATGTCCTGGAGTTCGCTCATGACCTTCTTGACGGTCTTGTAAGGAGTGCTGGCGTCCGACTTGAGCGCAATCTTGATCTTGTCGTTCACGTTACGTGCGGCGTCAACCCACTGTTGGAACTCACTCATTCCTCCGTCGATGCTGTCGAGAGGTATTCCCTTGGTGGGGAGCACCTTCTGGCGCTGGTCGGTGGACATGTTGAGGTACGATTTCATCTCATCGAGAGGCACGCCGAATGTGCCCTCGCGGGTGAAGACGTCGAGCTCGAGCGCGTTGGCGTCGGGCATCATGGTTTGCAGCGTCTCACCCAGGTTGTCAGTGTTGTCGATGCTCATGAAGACCTGTCCCTCGCCTGTGGGGTTGCCGGCGGCATCCTTCTCAGGGTTGACGAGGATGGTCAGGACTCCGTTTTCTGGCACCTTGATTTCGGAGACCGACCCTGGTACGTTGACCTTCACCGGCTCGTTCTTGACGAACGTCGAGGTGAGCATGAAGAAGGTCAGCAGGAGGGTCATGACGTCCGACATAGGCGTCATGTCAATCCAGACATCACTTTTCTTAACTTTTACTTTACCCATAGCGATAAATTATTAAAGGGTTAGCAAAAATTAAGCCTCTTCCGTGTGGTTTGCTTCGTATGTCTGAGCGATAGAATATCCAACCTCGTCGAGTGCGAAGGTCAACTTGTCCACCTTGTTGGTGAAGTAGTTGTAAGACACCACGGCGCACCAGGAAGTACCGATACCGAAGGCGGTGTTGATAAGGGCCTCAGAGATACCAGCGGAAAGTTTTGCGGAGTCAGCACCACCACCGGCGGAAAGAGCGGAGAAGGACTTGATCATACCGACCACAGTTCCGAGAAGTCCGGTAAGTGTACCAAGTGTTACGAGCGTTGCGATGATGGGGAGGTTCATCGTCAGGGTAGGCATCTCAAGCTGTGAGGCCTCCTCGTGAGCTTGCTGGATCTTAGCGACCTTCTGGGCCTTCTTGATGCCAGCTGTTGCCTCCATCTCCTTGTAAGCGTTCAGAGAAGCGCTCACCACGTTGGCCACGGAGCCTTTCTGCTGGTTGCAGAGTTGCTGTGCCTTTGCGAAGTCGCCTGCGTTGAGGGCGGCCTTGATGTTGGTGACGAATTTGGGCAGAGCGCCTTTACCGAAGGCGGTCTTCAGAGCCAGCCAGCGCTCGATGGACATTGCGAGCACGGTGAGCAGGAGGGAGTGGATGACAGGCACGATGATACCGCCCTTGAAGATGGTTCCCCATACGTCGGTCGGGGTCTCCTTGGTGGCGTCGGTGAAGTGTGACTCGCTGCCAAACCAGGTGAAGAACAGGGTGAAAGCGATGATGGCGCATACCACGATGATCCAGAATGCACCTCTTACTCCTGTGAAGCCCTCAGACTTTTTTGCGGGGGCTGCTGCTTTGTTTGAATTTGCCATAATTTTTTTTAGTTTGTGATTTAAGTTATTAAAAGTTTAAGTTGTACTATTCTCGAATGAATGTTCAAGTAGTAATGTTTCCGGTTATGCATGGCAATAGCATGGCGAATAACATGGCAAAGTTAATCATTTAGTTGAAAAATTCAGTTCGTTTAGGGAATTTTAACAAAATTTTTTTTCTTTGCCGTGCTTGGGGGGCATGTTGCAAATGCTACTTTCCTCCCTGGAAGTGCTATTTCAGTTGCATGAGTGCCTGGCTGATGCGCCGCATGGCCTCTCGGATGTTGTCATCGCTCGTGGCGTAACTCATTCGGAAACACTCCGGGTCGCCGAAGGCATCACCGCCAACGGTGGCCACATGTGCCTCCTCCAACAGATACAGTGCCAGGTCGGTGGAGTTGCTGATGGTTCTCCCCCCATGGCTCTTGCCGTAGAAGTTGCTGCACTTGGGGAAGAGGTAGAAAGCCCCTTGCGGGTTGTTCACCTCCAGTCCGGGGATGTCCTTTGCCAAGGCGACGATGAGGTCGCGCCGCCGCTGGAATGCCTGTCTCATCTGCTCCACGCACTCTTGTGACTGTGTGTAGGCGGCCTCGGCAGCCTTCTGGCTCACGGAGCAAGGGCCGCTGGTGTACTGCCCTTGTAGCTTGTTGCATCCCTTGACAATCCATTCCGGTGCGGCCATGTAGCCTATTCGCCACCCGGTCATGGCGTATGCTTTCGAGACGCCGTTGATGATGATGGTGCGCTCCTTCATACCTTCAAACTGGGCGATGCTCTCGTGGCTCCCGGTGTAGTTGATGTGCTCGTAGATTTCGTCGGCAATGACGAAGAGGTCTTCGTGACGGAGCACCACGTCGGCCAATGCCCGCAACTCGTCCTTGGAATACACGCTTCCTGTTGGGTTGCTGGGCGAGCAGATGACGAGGAGGCGTGTGCGGGGAGTGATGGCTGCCTCCAGTTGGCTGGCGGTCATCTTGAAGTCCTGTGCGAAGCCTGTGGGCACGATGACGGGTGTTCCTCCGGCGAGTTTGGCCATCTGCGGGTAGCTCACCCAGTAGGGGGCGGGGATGATTACTTCATCACCGTCGTCCACCAGGGCGAGCATGGTGTTGCACACGGCCTGCTTGGCGCCGTTGGAGACGAGGATTTCCCCGGGGGTGTAGTCGAGGTTGTTCTCGCGGCGCAGTTTGTCGGCGATGGCCTGGCGCAATGCCGGGTATCCTGGCACGGGTGAGTATTTCGACCAGTTGTCGTCGATGGCTTGCTTGGCGCTCTGCTTGATGCCCTCGGGTGTGTTGAAGTCGGGCTCGCCGACGCTGAGGTTGATCACATCGATGCCTTGCGCTTTCATCTCGCTGCTCTTCTGCGACATCACGAGCGTGGCCGAGGGGGCCAGGCGCCTGAGTCTTTCTGATAGTTGTGCCATGGTTTGCTGTTTGTTTATTGCAAAGATAACGCTTTTTTTTGTTTTAACGCACAAAACGGCGCTTTATTTCTTTTTTTTCTTTCACTTTTCATTTTTCCCCCTCCTTTTTGACCTTTGTGTGTGTTCACCGGCTTTCTACAGGTGGAGGTTGTGGCCCATGCGCTCCTTTTTCGTGCGCAGGTAGCCGATGTTGTAGGGGTTGGGAGTGGTCTCGATGGGGATGTTCTCCACGATTTCCAGTCCGTAGGCCTCCAGGCCCACTCGCTTCACGGGGTTGTTGGTGAGCAGGCGCATCTTGTGTATGCCGAGGTGCCGCAGCATCTGTGCGCCGCAGCCGTAGTCGCGCTCGTCGGGCTTGAAGCCCAAGTGGGTGTTGGCGTCCACCGTGTCGTAGCCCTCCTCCTGCAGCTTGTAGGCGGCGATTTTGTTCATCAGTCCGATGCCGCGGCCTTCCTGCTGCATGTAGACGAGCACGCCCTTGCCCTCTTTCTCAATCATCTGCATCGACTTTTGAAGCTGCTCGCCGCAGTCGCAGCGCTGGCTGCCGAGGATGTCGCCGGTGGCGCACGAGGAGTGCACTCTCACCATCACCGGCTCGTCGTCGGTCCAGGTGCCCTTGATGAGTGCGAAGTGCTCCAGGCCGTTGCTCTTCTGGCGGAAGGGAATGAGCTTGAAGTGGCCGTAGATGGTGGGCATGTCCACCTCGGCGCCCACCTCGATGAGGGAGTCACGTTGCAGGCGGTAGGCGATCATGTCCTTGATGGTGATGATTTTCAGGCCGTGCTTGCTTGCCATCTCCTGCAGCTGGGGCATGCGTGCCATGGTGCCGTCGTCGTTCATGATTTCCATCAGTGCGCCGGCGGGGTAGAGGCCGGCCAGGCGACACAGGTCGATGGTGGCCTCGGTGTGCCCGCTTCGCCGCAGCACGCCGTGGTCTTGGGCGTACAGGGGGTTGATGTGTCCGGGGCGTCCGAAGGTGGCGGGGGTGGAGGCGGGGTCTGCCAGGGCGCGTATGGTGGCAGCGCGGTCGTAGGCGCTCACCCCGGTGCCGCAGCCCTCGAGCTTGTCGATGGTGACGGTGAAGGGTGTGCCGAGGAGTGAGGTGTTGTCCGACACTTGTGGCTGCAGGTCGAGTTCTTGGCATCGTGAGATGGTGATGGGTGCGCAGAGGAGCCCCCGGGCGTTCTTGAGCATGAAGTTCACTTTTTCCGGGGTGATTTTCTCCGCCGCGATGATGAGGTCGCCCTCGTTCTCGCGGTCTTCGTCGTCCACTACGATGACAAATTTTCCTTGGCGGAAGTCTTCCACCGCGCTTTCTATTCTTTCTGTCAGTTTCTGGTCCATGTCGTTCTGTTGTTTGGCACTTCCGTGGTGCTCCTGGGTGGTTTATAATAATAATGTGTCAGGTTGGTCGTTGGCGAGGCCTTTCTCCTTGATGCGGGCCGTCACCTTCTGGTTGGTGTTCTTGATGGTGCGCAGGTCCTTGAGCAGGCGCAGGCGGAAGGTCCACATGCGGATGTAGAGGAAGGCGCCCACGGGGACGAGGATGGCAGCCGCGATGTTGAGCCACCGGTGCTCGAAGGGTCGTGTGTGGGCCTTCTCCGACACCACCGGGTACTGGCCGAGCAGTCCCAGGACGTGGCGGTCGCGGGTGTTGGAGAGGTCGTCGATGACCGCCTCGAGTTCCTCGCTGATGCGCTCGATTTCATGGTCGGGCTGGTATTTGAAGAACACCTTGATGATGTTTGGAGGCGACTTGAGGTTGTGGTCGTGTGAGTATTGCGTCACCTCTTCGCTGATGCGCGTCAGGCGCGCCACGTCGCCGGCGTAGTCCGGGTCGTTGATGATTACCTCCTTGCCCATCACGCTGCGCTTGCGGCGCATGCCGAGGATGCGCATGCAGATGTTGACGTAGGAGTCGAGGTTGAAGACGGCGGAGTCGTTGTTGGCCTTGTAGGTGATGAATGCCGCCGTGGGAGCGAGGATGGCGGTGGCCATTCCCTTTCCGAACCAGATGTCCCATGCTCCGATTTTGGCCATGCGGTAGCCGGTGTTGTCGAGGATGTAGAAGATGATGAAGACGACGATGGAGACGATGATGGGTATGCCCAATCCTCCTTTTCGGATGATGGCTCCCAATGGCGCTCCGATGAAGAAGAAGATGATGCAGGAGAATGCGAGCACGAATTTGTTGAGGGCCTCGAGCTTGTGCTGCCGGAGGTAGAGGTCGCCGTCGCTGGTGACCATGCTCTTGAAGTCGAGTTCGCTCATGTGCTGGTTGACCTTGGAGAGTGCCTGGTTGACGGCTGCCCGCTGCTTGTCGGGGGGCAGGTGGCTGTAGAGGCTGTCGAAGTCGAACTGCTTGCTCCGCGAGGCGGCGAGGGCGCGCAGGGAGTCGGCCTTGGTGATGCCTTGTATGTTGAACGTGTATAGTTTGGCCTCGTTGAAATAGGCGCGGCCAATGCTGTCGTAGGTGACGTTGAGGGAGTCGATGTCGTCACGTATCTGGTTGAGGCTCTTCGCTTGCGCCTTTTGTCCGAAGACCTCTGCGTCGGCGAGGTTGAAGTCGCCGTCGAAGTCGAGCACGATGCGCTTGTGCCAGAAGGTCTCGCGACGGTAGGGCACTTGTGCGGCGCCTCCAAACTCACCGTTGCGCATGTTCTCAAACCACTCGCCGCTGTAGAGGGTGAGCATCAGGTGCTTCTTCTCGGCGGTGGACTGGAGCATTCCGGAGTCGGCGAGGACGATGGCGGCGTCTTCGTAGCTGTCGGTCATCTTGTAGATCATGATGCCGTAGAGCATGCCCGTCTGGAGGTCTTTCTTCTGGACGTAGATGTTGCAGTTGGGGATGCCGTCGTAGAAGATGCCCTCCGGGATTTCCAACTCCGGGCTCTTCTGCTTCATCGAGATGAGCAGTTGCCCGATTTTCTTCTTCGACTGCGGGCCGATGTTGTTTTGGAAATAGAAAGAGAGCAGGGCGATGCCCACGACGATGATGGCAAGGGGCCGGAGGGTCTGCATCAGCGAGATGCCGGCGGCCTTGATGGCGGTGAGTTCGGAACTCTCGCCAAGGTTGCCGAAGGTGATGAGCGAGGAGAGGAGGATGGCAAGGGGCAGCGCCTGAGGCACCATCATCAGGGCCATGTAGGTGAAGAACTGCGCCAGGATGTCGAGCGTGAGGCCCTTGCCGATGAGTTGGTCCACATACTGCCACACAAACTGCATCATCAGCACGAAGAGGCTGATGAAGAACGTGCCCACGAAGAGCATCGCGAATTGCTTGATGATGAGTATGTAGAGTTTCTTTATTCCTAACATTGCCGCAGGGCTTCTGGCGCGTCCGTGAAGACGGCATGCAAAATTACGACAAATAATTTAGAAACCCACATTTTTTTCACTTTTTTGCAGCATGGGCGTCGGGGTGGCAGTTTTTCTCACAATCCTTGCAATGAGTGAAATCGTTGAGCAACAGAAAGGATGGGCGACTCACAGACCGGTGGAGGCGCGCAACTGGTCGAAATTCTGCTCCCAGATGTCGTAGAGGCTCTCCACGTCTTCGGGCAGGGCGAAATCGGTGACGTGGAGGATGTAGCCGCCGGTCACCTCGGTGTGTATGATGCGAAGTTCCAAGTAGGCTTCGGGGTCGGTCTCGTCGTCCCAACGAAGCCGCACATGGCTGTTCCTCACACGCTCGAGGACGGAGGCACTGCGTTTCTCTTGGTGGCGCCACTCGTCGCCCCAGGTGAAATGGATTTTTCCGCGCTCTTCATGCACCTCGTCGGCTATCCATCGGCTAAGGCCGCCGTCGGTGCTGATGATTTTCCAAATGATGTTAGCCGACGTGGAGCGGAGGTCGTGCTCAATCTCTATCTGCTGCTTCTTCATGATGTATTAGGGTGTGTGATGGGTGCCATAAAAAAAATGATTACCTTTGCACCCGCAAAAACGATGGCGGGATAGCTCAGCTGGTTAGAGCGCATGATTCATAATCATGAGGTCGCCGGTTCAATCCCGGCTCCCGCTACACAGAAAATCAGAGAGTTACGAATTTCGTGACTCTCTGATTTCTTTTTGGGTGAAACGAAAGTGAAACGAAAATTTTAGGATAGAGTGGTGATGAAAGGCTGTGAAACCATTATACTTTTTCATACGTTGCACAAGATTTCACTGATTTTTGTATCAGCCGTTAGTCCACCTTCATATAGGTTACGATTCCAAAATCTAATCTTATAGAAAACCTTATTATTAACCTGAATATTTCATACTCGGATTGAATCACATTTTTTGCACCGAAAAATGCTTTACACTTGCTTTTTCCATGCCAAAGGCAGCCGTTTTCCTATGGAAACAGCATTGCCGGTCGGTATTTGATGGTGATTTGGCAAGTTGTGGGCACGTCATGGCTGTCGCTTGTTGCCAAGCGATGCCGTTTTCACCCGCGAAGACCATTTTTCAGCCGACGCCCCTCACGCTATAATAATGCAAGGTATGCTTGAGCTCGTCTTTCATGGGATGTTGTCTGGCAAAGTCCAGGATGACCTTTGTCTTGAGCACCCTCACCGAGACTGCATAGAGGAGCAGCTTCTCCCGGATGGTGAGGATGGAGGCCTTTTCAAGGCTCGTCCCGCGAAGCGCCCTTTCGCGTATTGAGTGCATGAGGATGTATGCCGCTGCGTGCATGAAGATGCGCAGGCGGTTCGCCTTGAAGGTGTGGCAGGAAAGCCTGTCGCCCTTCACGCCTTCCTTGAACTGGCGTATGAACAGCTCGTCGCGCCCTCGTCCGCAGTAGGTCTTCTCGTAAAGGTCCTGCTTGCCGATGTTCCTGATGTTGGTGACGACGAACCTGACGTTGAGCTCTCCCCTCTCGGTGTACTCCGCCTTGACTACGACCCTCTGCGGCAAGAGCCATGTGCCGGCCTTGTAGTGGAACTCCCCGTAAGTCCTCACGGGGTGGTGGAACAGCTCGTGGTCGTGCCTCACCCTCTCGATGGCGGCCTTCGTGACGGGGTGGTTCTCCAGCACGCTGTTCCTTGCCAGGCCCGTGATGATGAACACGCGGCGGTCGTTCAGCACGGCCCAGTCCATCAGCTCGTGGGAGCAGAAGTGGCTGTCGCCGCGCACGGTGATGACGGTCTTCGGCCAAGCCTCGCGCAGGCAGGCGATGAGCCACATGATGGTGTCCTCGAAACTGACGGCCTTGTTCTTGCGGCCGGGCTTGAGCAGCGGCAGGATCATCTTGCCCGAATAACCCTCGAACACCATGAGCGGCATGTAGCAGTAGCTGTCATAGTAGGCGTTGAAAAGGCTCTGCTCCTGACACCCGTAAGTGTCCACGTTCGTATCGTCGCAGTCGAGGATGATGTGGCTGGGAGCCTTCCCGCCGTAGGACAGGATGAACATCGTGACGAACATCTCCTGTATGCGGAGAAGGTCCTCGTCGGTGACCATGTTCTCGAAGCGGCACATCGTGGCCGAGGAGCAGAGCTCCTTGTCCAGGGCGCCGGTGTCGACGGCCAGCTGCATCATCGGGTCGCGGCGCATGCGGTCGCAGTCGTTCACGTCCTCGTAGCCCAGGCAAATCTGGAAGATGCGTGTCATGAGTATCTCAGTGAGGCTGTGGCGGACAAGTTAGGGAGTACGGCTGTCGTGTATGCAACTGGAAAGTTGGGAAGCCAGCGCAAGATGTTCCTCCTCCTGCCGGAGCACCAGCAGACCGCCATGCGAGGAAAGGCTCATGGCATCGGTCGAAGCCTCAATCCTGAAGTTTTTTACGGCGGAGAAGTGAAATTTCTCTGACTTTTCTTGG
>CADBBP010000020.1 GCA_902792855.1 uncultured Prevotellaceae bacterium | reverse complement strand
GCGATGGCGGTCATCTCTCTACGGGCGTACTCCTTGCCGCCGATGTGGGCAAGTGTTTGCTCTGCCTGCGTTTTCAGTCCTTTCAGTGCCTGCCATCTTGGGCTCTTGGGATGAAGAATGTCAGCAACAGGAAAAGTGCTGAAGGAAGGGCGGCTGCCCAAAACATCCAGCGCCATGCCATCTGACCGTTCCACGAGGCGGCAATCTCTTCGGGGCTGAAGGAGGCCGGGATGGGTTCGGCTATCTGCCAGTTGACAATCTGGGCGGCCAAGATGCCGATGACAATGGTCATCTGGTTGAGCGACACCAGTTTGCCGCGGATGTGCGATGGGGCCACCTCGGCGATGTACATCGGTGAGAGGCCCGAGGCGATGCCGATGCCGATGCCTCCGGTGGCGATGCTCGAAAGCAAAAACACCACGGCAGCCACGAGCAACAACCGCTTGCGGCCTATCTTGTCGGCGAGCCAGCCGCAAGTGCAGGCGCCAATCATGCAGCCTATGAGTGCTATTGTCATCGCCAAACCCTGGTCAGTCACAGAGTTGGAAATGCCGAAGTAGAGTTCATAAAATGGCTTCGCACCGCCTATCACAACCCAGTCGTAGCCGAAAAGCACATCGCTGACACGAGGCAGATGAAATAAATGAATTTCTTGTCAAATCCTTCCATTTTAGTGCATATTGATGTTAGTCGATGCAAAGATAGGACGATTTCCGCATCAACAATATGGAAAAAGGAATGGAATAATATGGACTATTCTACGCTTTTCTTTGGATGATTGATTTACACAAATGATGATGAGCCATACAAAGACAACGCAAGGCAAAAACTTGTGTTTTGCCTTGCGTTGCATAGTGCCTTCTCATGCACTGTAGTTGTGTGGGGTCACAGTCTCAAAATCTTCCCTGAAGAAGCTCCTGCCTTGCCATTCACTTTGATGACATACATCCCCTTGAGTATCGATGACGTATCGACGATGTCCATGCCTTTCGACTTCCCGTTAAGCACAAGGTGTCCGGAGACATTGTACAATTGCCATGAGAAGGTTTCACCGTCCGGACCGTCTATTCGGTAATAGCCTCCTTCATCGACGGGGTGAATGAGATAGGCGGCGTCTTCGGTTTTTTTTTCAGAGATACCCACCGCATTGTCGAAAACAGGAGCTTCCGACGTTGTCGAGGGGCGCATTCCCTGAACTTGAGGCCATCCATCGTTTCCCCATGTTATCTTGTCGAGATAAACCACACGTCCGGCTTCAACATCGGATGATTGGTAGCCATGGTATAGCATCCACGTCTGTCCTGCATGGTCGGTCACGAACTCGGAGCAATGTCCCGGCCCATAGACCTCCGGACTGCTGTTGAGCAATGGGGAGAAATGGTCGCCGACGGCGCTTCCTCCATTCCTGTCAACATACGGACCGAAAAGGTTGCGTGAACGGGCCATCACCAGGCGGTAGGTGCTCTTCGCACCCTCGCAACACGTTCCTGTGGAACCAATCAGGTAAAAAAAGTTGTCGTGCTTCACAATCATCGTGGCCTCGATGAAACCTCCTGCTATCTTTTGGGGTACGGCTCCCTCCTTGATGGCGAGGCCGTCGTCGGTCAGTTGCACGCCATAAATGTCGTGGAAGGACCCCCAGAAGAGATAGTTGCAAGAGTCAACCCTGATGAAGAAGGGGTCGATGCAGTTCTCTATCCCCACCTCGCTTGAGATGAAGAGCTTGTGGGCATCGTGGAACCCCCCGTTGGGCTTGTCGCTCCAAGCCACGCCGATGCCGCATTCCCAGGTCTTGCCCCATTCCGACTTCGAGTAGTAGAGCACATACTTGCCATCGATGTAATTGATGTCAGGTGCCCAGATGCCTCCCCGAGGCACAAAGTCCATCGGACGGGTGGCGTCGGTGAACGCCGTACCGGCATATCTCCAGGTGACGAGGTCTTTCGACCGGTAGATGGGCACGTTGTGCGTGTCCTCGGTGGCATAAAGGTAAAAGTAGCCGTCGGATGCCTGGATGACGGTAGGGTCGGGCAGGCTCCACTTGATGACCGGGTTGCTGTATTCTTTTGCGCCATCGGCAGCCTTGACAGGCGAGAGTGAGCACGCTATCAGGCAAACGGCCATCAGGCATTTCATTAGTCCGTTGCTCATGACAGTATCAATTGGCAGGTTCGAACTTTGTCCACATGTCATCGGCAAGGAGGCACATGGTGAACGTATATCTTCCGCTCACGGAGGGCACCCATTTCAAGTCGCCGCCATCGTCTTGGAAGCGATACATGAGGAGCTCATGGTTGACGAGCGGGTCGGCATTCTCGGTGGGAGCGTAGAAGAATTGGTCGCCCCAGCCATTGCCAAGGCCAATTTTGAACTCTCCTCCGGCGTTGAAATCGCCTGTCCATGCATAGAGGTATGGCTCACGAGCCGACCCCACCATTTCCATACGGCCTGAAGAGGTGTTGGTGTTCCATCCTACCGAGCAGCCATTGCCACATATCCATATAAGCCCCGGGGTGGGCAGCTGGATGATGTTGAGCACCCTGCAGTCGTTGAAGTCTGAGTTGGTATCGACAATGATGGTGCGCATGCCCATGGCCTCGTTCCTGAATTCGGTGACATTGCCTTCCACTACATAGTCGAGCTTCCCGGCTCCTGCCGACCCGTATGCGGGATAGGGTTCGGGAGTGGTGGTGAAGTGATAGTTGCAAGGCACCATGTTGAACGACGCCTCGTAGATGCCCGTGCCGAGCTGCCTCTGCTCAAGTTTCTGCGATGACACATTTCCTGCATCGTCGGTAATCACCATGTAGAGGAAGGTGGGATATTTCTCATAGCCTGTCACCATGAGTTCCACCGTCGAAATTTCGGGCTTCACATACCTTGTCTCATTGTTGACGTTGCTCAGCACTTGGGCTGTCACCTTCACCGGATTGCCGGGAAGGGCCCATCTCGCCACCATCGAGTTGAGTTGGTCGTGCGTGAGGGTGAGCGACAGGTTGGTGCCAACATCGATGTAGTCAGACTTTTCGTCTTTCATCGCCGAGGGATAAAGGCAAACCTTGTAGGTCACCACATCCGAACTTGAAATGGGACTTGTGGCGGCATCCCACGTGAAGGTTACGGCATCCTGGTTGGCGATGCCCTTGTTGAGAACCACGGACTCCACCGAACTTCTGATATGCATCTCGTCGGGATAGGTCTCGAGCTTGAACATCTCGGGATCCTCGTTGCATGCCATGAATGTCAACGACAGGCACAGCGAGCAGAAAACATAACTGATATATTTCATAAGGCTTGTCAACTTTTCTGATTTTAATTGTTACTCTCCTCATTCTTCTCCACGACCCAGAACGGTGCCTCGCGAAGATTGGGGTTCTTCTCATACTCATCAATATAGATGGGCATCCAGTAGTATTGGCGCTTCCACACACGCGTCTGATAAACCGTGCGCTTGAAGAACTCCTGTTGCGTGCGACCCTGGAAGTTCATGCCATAGTCGTCGCCGCACATCTCGGGAAGGTTCTCTGCGTCTTTCCATCTGCGGATGTCGTACCAGCGGTTGTTCTCGCAACAGAGCTCCACGCGGCGCTCGGCACGAACTACGCGGCGCACGTCTTCCTGCGTGTCGTCCACATGGATGTATTCTTCATCGGTGACAGGAACGTCGCTCAACGTATATTTCCTCACGCCTGCACGCTCGCGGATGCGGTTCACATATACCAGTGCCGTCTCCCGGGCCTCGCGGCTGTTGTAGGCTTCGTTCATCGCCTCGGCGTAGTCAAGGTAGGTGAAGGCCAGTCGGTAGGTGAAGCCCTGCCTGTCGGTAATGGAGCCGGTGAGATAGTTGTCGAGCACGTTGAGGCCTTTCCTGACGAGGTACCCGTTCTGCGGGGCGTCGTGCGGCGACGATGTCTGCACGTTGTCACGCCCACCATTGAGGAAGTTGTACTTCCTGTTGCCCACTGCCAGCCAGGAGCCATGGAACGACACGGCGTTGTAGAAACGAGGTTCGCGGTTGCAATACATGTTGTAGGTGCCGCGTGCCGTCACTTCTCCAGCGACGCCGGTGCCAAACTCCCATGAGGTGACATTCGAGCGGTTATCGACTACGGAGGAGAAACCTTCCTCCACATACCCGGAGTTGGGGTCGGTGATGGGCAGACCGTTGCGTGTGAAGAAAGCATCTACGAGCCCTTGATAGACACCGAGGCCGTTGCCGCCGCCATATTCGCGGACAGAAACTGTGCGGAGGAATGTATCGCGGTAACTGTTGCCCTTCGTCACAGGGAAGGTAATCTCGTGGTTGCCCTCGCTCCACCTCTTGATATGGACATTGTACGTGGAGAGGAAGGGGTCGATGCCACCTTGGGGACCTGCCTCGGTATAGAGGGCATATCCAGCCTTTTCCGCCTCTTCGATACACAGTTTGCAAGCCTCAACAGCCTTTATCCATTTCTGCTCATCATAAGTGGGGTTGAAGATTTGTTCGCCCTTGTCGTTCACATACTCCTTGTACCATGGGTTGCCGTTCACCAATGGACTGGCGGCGAAGAGCAGCATCCTTGAACGGACGGTGAGAGCCATGATGCGGTTGATGCGCCCGTATTTGGCAGGGTCGTCATAGACGGCGGGCAGGGCCATGGCTGCATCATACATCTCCTTTTCGCAATAGGACACCACGTCGTCAAATTTCGACTGGCCAACCATCAGGTCGGAAAGCTCGAAATCGGTGGGGGCGATGTAGTCGGGTGTGAAGGGGATGCCGCCATAGTTCTCTGCCATCTGCCACCAGGCATAGGCGCAGAGGAATTTCACCTCGTTCTTCATGTTGTCAACTTCCGACTGCGGAAGGTCGTGGTCGGGCATGGCCTTCACCATGTTGTTGAAGATGTAGCCATGACGGATGTATCTGGGCATCATGTGCCAAAGGTTGCCACCCCAGGTGGAGTTGATGGTCCATTGGCCCAAAATCTTAGGTATCACGCCACCCCAGTCCCACTGCTGCCAACGGGCAGAAGGGGTGATGTCGTCGGCGAACACCTCGTAGCCGTCGGCGGTGAGGGCCCACTTGTCGGGGTTGTGAATGATGTTGTAAACGTAGGCTAACCACGAATACACTTTCTCACGGTTCTCGAACACCATTTCGGTGGTCAGTTCGGTGTCTGGCTCCTTGTCCAAATAGTCGGAGCAAGATTGTGTGAGCGGCATGGCCAGCACTGTAGCCAGCACGAATATATAAAACCTAAACTTTTTCATCATTTTCCTTTTTAATGATTCCACTTCACCTTTTAGAAATTCACATCGAGGCCAAACATCACCGAGCGGTTCATGGGGTATCTCAAGCCATCATTGGTGCCCAACTCGGGATCCCAGAGTTTGAACGAGGAGAGGCAGAAGAGATTGTTCCCGCTGACAAACACGCGGCAACTCTTGACGTACAGTTTTTCAAACCATGCCTTGGGGAAGGTGTAGCCCACCTCCACGGTCTTGCACCTGAGGAAGCTCATGTCCTTCTTCCACCAAGTGGAGCGGCGGTAGTTGTTGACGTTGGGGCCGTAGCTCAGACGCGGCCAGAAGGCATGGGCGTCGGGGTTGTCGATGGTCCACCTGTTGTCGATGTTCTTTGAGTAGGCATTGCCCTCGGTCGTCGTTCCGCCACCGGGCAGGAAATAGGGCTGGCCGCCTATCACGCGGTACATGTCGCTGGATCCTTGGAAGAAGAAGTTGAAGTCGATGTTCTTGTAACTCACCACACCGCCAAAGCCATAGACAATCCTCGGGTCTTCGGTTCCGCCGATGTAGCCCTCGTCTTCCTCGGTGATGACACCGTCGTGGTTCACATCCACATACTTGATGTCGCCGGGGTGAAGGGTTACGGCGCCTACACCTTCCTGGGAGGGGATGCCGCTCTTGAGCGAGCCGTCGGCATTGAAGTCTTCGGGCATGAAGAGGCGCTCGGCGGTGAGACCCCACAGCTCGTTCATCGACCTGCCGGTCTGGGAGCGGTGGGTGCCTTTGAGCACCTCGGGCTCATCCTTCTCCAACACCTTGTTCTTGGCATAGGTGAAGTTGCCGTAGGCCGAAGTGAACCAGTTCTTGTTCCACTGCTTGTGCACATTGAGTGTCATCTCGATGCCGTGGTTGTCCACTTTGCCGAAGTTTGCCCAGGGAGAGGTGACAAAACCGCTCTGTGTGGGAATGATGGTGCGCTGCATGAAGATGTCCTTGCGCTTCTCCTTGAATATGTCGAAGTTGAAGTCAATGATGTCCCATAGTCTCAGTTCGAAACCAAGGTTGAGCTTCGTCACGGTCTCCCAGGTGAGGTTGTCAACGCCGATGTCGCCTTCCGTGATGCCACTGTAACTGCGCTGGCCTGTGGTGCCCCACGTATATCCCTCCTGGTCGGTGTAAAGGGTGCCGAGGTAGGCAAAGCGACGACCGCCGATGTTGTCGTCACCAGCCTGACCAATGCTGGCGCGGAACTTGATTTTGTTGAATGTGCTCTTGTATTTCTCCATGAAAGGTTCTTCGCTCAGCAACCAGCCGATGGCGAACGAGGGGAAGAAACCGAAGCGCTTGCCTTTGGCAAAGTTTTCCGAGCCATTATAGCCGAAGTTGAACTCTGCCACATAACGGTTGTCATAGGTGCCGGAGAGACGACCTGCGATGCCCTGCTTGCGATAGTCTTGGATGCTGCCGTCGTCGTAGGCCTGCTGGTTGTAGAGCAGGATGGCATCAACGTCCGTCTTTCCGAAACGGCGGTTGTACATCAAGTCGGCCTCGAAATACACGTTGGTGTTGCCATACTCACCATTGTTGTAACTGCCCATCGACTCGTCGCCGGTTTCAAACTGGCTGTAGATGAGGTTGCCTTCCTCGTCGCGGCCGGTAGCGGGAAACACGGTGCCGGGGTTGGCGGTGCGTCCGCGTGAACTGCGGTTCCAACGGTCGAAACTGAAGAGGGCCTTGGCCTTCAAACCCTTGGTGATCATCTTCAGGTCTTGCTCCACGCTGAACAGCGTTTGAAGTTTGGACGAGGTGATGAAGTCGTAGCCTTGTTGTGTCACGGTGCGCCAAGGATTGGCACGGTTGGAGATGACAGGGATGGCTCCGTCGCTGTAACGGGCGGGATGCACGAAGGGAAGCGTGCGGAATGCCTCGCCGAAGGCACCGTCGGTGTTGCAACGCTGTTTCTTGAACCGGTTCAAATATCCGCCGATGTTCACACGGAGCATTGTCGTCTTCGTCACATCCATGTCGATGTTGGTGCGGAGGTTGAACTGTTGGTTGTTGGTGGCGTTGTCGGTGAGCAGACTCTTGTCTTGCTCCAATATGCCGGTCTCTCTGAAGTAGGAGGCGACGATGGAGTA
Organism: uncultured Prevotellaceae bacterium; assembly: GCA_902792855.1. Taxonomy (GTDB): domain Bacteria; phylum Bacteroidota; class Bacteroidia; order Bacteroidales; family Bacteroidaceae; genus Prevotella. The sequence continues at coordinate 19,427 of CADBBP010000020.1, read as the reverse complement.
GCGGAGGAAGTCGGAGCCGCCGCTGATGTCAAGGTTGCCACGGGTGGTATAGGCGTAATCCTTCGTGATGGCATCCACCCAGTTGACGTCGGGATAGAGGTCGGGGTCGTAGCCCGAACGGGTGCGGTCAATCTGTTGTTGGGTGAAGGGTTGTGCGATGCCGTCTTGTACTGCCAGTTGGTTGAGCAGCGACATGTAGTCGGGCGCACTGAGGAACTGGGGCATCTGGGTGGGCTCGTTGATGGAGTGCTCCACATGGAACCTCACTTGGGGGGCTCCTATCTTGCCTCTTTTCGTGGTGATGACAATGACGCCGTTGGCTCCTCTCACACCATACATGGCCGAGGCAGATGCGTCTTTCAATATGGAGAAAGACTCGATTTCTGCCACATCCACATTGTTCAGGTCGCGAGCCACACCGTCAATCAGGATGAGTGGGTTGTTGTTGCCCGAGAAAGTGGAGATACCACGAATCCAGAAGTTGGAGTCGTCGTATCCTGGTTCGCCCGAACGCTGGATGCCAATCACACCACTCAGTTTTCCTGCCAGGTTGTTTGACAATGTACGCGTGGTGCCGAACTGCAATTCCGTCGGGTTGATGGTCTCGATGGACCCGATGATGGATGCTTTCTTCTGACTGCTATAGCCCGTCACAACCACTTCTTCAAACTCGTTGGCTTCTTCTTCGAGCATCACGTTGAGAAGTTTGGCACCATTCACCATCACCTGCTTCTTCTTGTAACCTACATACGAGAATTCAAGCATGGCGTTGTTTTGGGCTGGAACGTCGATGTGGAACATTCCCTCGACATCGGTGACGACCCGATTGTCGGTTCCTACTGCGGTCACCGTGACACCGATGAGTGCTTCTTTCGCCTGGTCGGTGACGATGCCGGTGACCTGGGTCTTTTTCACATTCTGCTGTGCGACAGCTCTCGTCGTCAGTGGTCCTGGCACCTGCATGGCGAGAAGACACAAAAGCGTTGTGCATGCCGGTAGCCAAGAACGACAAAATTTGAATAGTTGCTTTTTCATCATTATGGTTGTTGTTGATATGAGTTCGATTTCGATTTTGATTTTGATGCAAAGTTAGCCCTTATCATCACACAGGCATAATTTAATGATGATTGTATAAGTGATATATCACTTTGGTGGAATACAAGATTCTTATAATCAGATGATTAAAAAAAAGCACCCCATACTCGTGTATAACGGAAATATGGGGTGCTTCATGGTTTTTATTTCAGGAAATCCACGGTTCGTCGGGGTGAATATAGTTCCCAAAGCGAGGCTATCGTCCATCCCGGAGCAAAGATGTCGTTGTAGAAGCCCTTGCCGTTTTTGCCATAGTCCCAATGGGTATGCTGCACAACCTCGGGGTTGAAACCGGGCACGCCGATGCCACATAGTCTGCTCTTGGTGGGCAGCAGTTGGCAGAGCGAGGTGTGTATGATTTCAGACATGGAGGCAAAGCGTTTCTCACCGGTGACTTCGGCAAGCCATTTCACGATGTGGTGCAATTCGAAGACGAACACATCCACGTGGTTGTTCTCCACCGACACGTTGCTCCATCCACGGCTCTTGAAACCCAGTTCGCCCAACATCTGTCCTGGCGCGAACGGCACATCCCACATGTAATACCACGACAGGGCGAAATAGGCGGCCTGCTTGCAGAGTGCGATGTAATGGTCGCGCTCCTTGCCCTTGGTGAGCATGGCTAAGTAGTAGGTGGCCGTCACGGCACTGATGGCTGCTTCTTTGTCCTCGCAGTTGGCGTCGAGGGTGGAGGAGAAATAGTCGCTTTTCGAGATGATGTTTCGCTCCAAATAGTCAACGGAGCGTTTGGCGGCGCTCAGGTAACGCTTGTCTTTGAAATAACGGTAGCCCATCACAAGGGTCGAGGTGGCGCTCGGCGTCGAACCACCGGATGCATCGACGTGCGTACCGTCATCGCGGTATTTCCGGGGGAAATGACCGTCGCTCTCCTGCAATTCCACCATGGCATCGAGCAGGGTGCGCATCTTTGCTTCCCAGTCTTTATGCACACGGCCGTTCTTGCGCTCATAGTTCAGGTAGTGGAGCACGGCATACACGGCTTCCGACTGCTCGCGTATGCTGTGTGTGATGTCGTTGTCGGCGGGTATTCCGCCTGCGATGTGCATGTCTTCCTTGAAATAGCCGTTGGCAGTGAACCCATTGGCCAGCCAACTGTCATAGATGTCGTTGCCCATCTTGACGAGTTGTGCGTCACTGGTCTGCTCTCCATATTCCAAGGCATTGAAGGCATTGAGGAGCACGCGCCCGCAGAAACCTAATTGCACATGGTCAACGGGTTGGCAGTCGTCGCACCGGATGCTGATGCCGGAATGGTATTTCAGGGGATATTTGTCCACGTATGCTTTCCTGAAATAGTTCGATAGTTGGGCCTTCACCTCGTCGGGAGAGTAGAGCGGAACCATGGGGGTGGGGTGCAAACGGTCGAAACAGTTGCACCAGGTGTCGGTCACGAACTGTCCGAAGTCGGTTGCCTTGCCCTCTTGGATGATCCATTCGAGTACGACCCTGCCGCCTTTGTCGAGTTTGGCGAAAGTGTGGATGGGGTTGGCGAGCGTGAGTTTGCGGATATACCGCTTCGGGGTTTCCACAAAAGGATAGCCGAAGGTCAGCTTGGCCTTCCCGTCAGCATTGTCAAACCCCATGTAGCCCAACGTGCTGCGCCCACCGAGTATCACCTCCCCTTCTTGATGGGTGAGCAGTGCATCGGCTGGTTGTGCGTCGGGGATGCGCATCACCGTGAGCGAGCAGCCCGCCCCCGTGTCGAAAACACCGGTGAGAGGAGCCGAGAGACGGTCCTCCCTGAAATTCCAACTATTGGAGGTGTGAAACGAGGGTGCCTCGGCCGGTGACCGAAGGTTCTTGTGATACCAGAAGCCCGGCAGATAGAACTCGCATTGCGGGGTGGCGAACCCCGTGTGGGCGGCGATGCCGATGTTGAAGTATACGGTCTCGCTGGCGGTCAGCGTCAGCGTGAGGTGGCATGCACCGTCCGTCATCTCCATTCTCTCCTTGACCGACAGCGGTATGGCCTGAGGGGCGGCGAGGTTGTCGTTGGTCTTGGTCAGCGGGTAGGTCACCGAGGGGTTGCCGGGTTGCTTCAGGGAGATGTGGTAGGACAACTCCACCGCGTAGGCTTTTATGCCCGTCATCAAGAGAAGGGCTGATAAGCAGGTTTGCAAAAGGTGCTTCATTTCATTGTTGGTTTTGTTGTTATTTGAATTTCGTTCTTTCCACGCCTTCGAAAGTCATTTTCACTGGTTTGATGTGGCCGTTGTCATCGAAATACAGACGGTCGATGCAAACTTGACGGGAGTTGGCGGCTGTTTCTGAAAGGGGGCGACGATGGTACACGATATACCACTCGTCATCACCTCGGCCCTTGATGATGGAATGATGCCCCGCACCTGTGGCGATGGATGGGTCTTGCTCCATGATTTTGCCGATGCGGTAGAATGGACCAAATGGTGAGTCGCTGATGGCGTAACTCACGCTGTAGTTGGGCTGTCCCCATCCTCCCTCGCTCCACATGAAATAGTATTTCCCACGGTTTTTGAGCATGAACGGCCCCTCCACGTATTGGTCGGGGGTCACCTCCTTGATCATGTCGCCGTCGGTGAAGGGCACGATGCTGAGCAGGTCGTCGCCCAAGCGAACCACGTTGCAGTGGCCCCATCCGCCATAATACATGTAGTATTGCCCGTCATCGTCGAGAAACACATACTGGTCGATGGGCTGGGCGCCGTTGATGATGTGTGAGATGAGTGGTTTCCCGAGCGCGTCCTTGTATGGGCCTTGGGGCCGACGGCTGACGGCCACGCCAATGCCGCCCACCTCGCCTTCATGTACGTCGTTGGCGGAAAAGAAGAGATAGTATTTCCCGTCTTTCCTGACGATGGCGGGTGCCCACATGGCTCTCTTTGCCCAACTTACGTTCTCGCTGGTGAGCACACGAGGATGTTTCTTCCATTTCACGAGGTCACGCGAGGAGAACGCGTCGAAGAACAACTGTTCGTCGTATGCTGCCGAATAGGTGGGGAAAATCCAGCAACGGTTGTCGAACACCACAGCCTCCGGGTCGGCGTACCATCCGCCGATGATGGGGTTGCCACTATGTTGATGTTGTGCGGCACACGTGAGGCAACCGCTCAACATTGTGAAAAGCAATGCGAAAACGTTTCTTTTCATTCTCTTGGTCTTATTAGTTTTTTCTGATTGCCACGGACATACACGCCCGGTTGTGTGGGTGTGTTGATGGCCATGCCCTCCAATGTGTACCATGCCTCGTCGCGAGGGGCTGTCGTCAGCATCGAGACGGCATCGGCCGCAATGGGGCGCAGGCTTATCTTGTCCACCCATGGCGCCCAACCCGAGTCACCGCCAAAGGTGAGGAGGTTGGTTCCCGTCTTCAGTGTTACTTCCATCTGCTTCGTCGTAGCGGTCGCTGCGGTCCATCCTCCGGTGCTCTCAAAGGTGGCGGTGGTCTTCGCCCCGTTGTTCACACGCACATACATCTGTCTGTTTTGGGCGGAGAAATAGGTCACCAGCAGTTCATACTTGCCTCCAATGGGTGCATCGAATCTGAATGTGGCCATGTTGTCATTACCATTACCGATGTAAGTCAGGTATCTCCCTCCAGATGCATTCGGGTCGCTGGCAATGCCCACTTGGCCTGTCGTATTGGCAAATTCAGCCTCCAATTCAGTGGGGAAAGGAGCTAAGTATGTGAGGACGATATGGTCGATGAAGGGCAGTTCGGGTGTGGCGCTGAAGAGCAGCGTGTTCGTGCCCTCCCGCATCGAGAGGAAGAGGGGGCGGTGACCCATGGCTTCACCAGTGGCGGCAAAGACCGTTGCCGAGGCGTCGGCATCGTTCACAGCCAGGTAAACATTGCTGTTTGCACCATGGCGGTAATACACGTTGGCACGGTAGTGTCCGGCCTGCTGGGCGTTGAAGACAAACGACATTGTCTCCTTGCTGGCGGTTTCGGCAGCGTCGGCGTTCAGCGTTACCTTGACGGTCTCGGAGGCAACTACTTGCGTGAAGGCGATTTTGTCGATATGGGGCGCATTGCCGTTTGGGTTGGTGAGGATGCAGATGGTCTGCCCCTTGGCGAGGCTTACTTTCAGCGTAGCCCTTCCTTCGTCGGCGATGTGGTCCCATGTGGAGACGCTCGGACAGGTGAGTGTATATTTCTTCGTGCCAAGCGTGATTTCCAAGTTGCGTGACTGATAGGAGAGGTAATACACGTCCATCAGGTATTCCCCGTCGTCGGGTATTTGGCAGGTGAACCTCAGCATGCCGTTGCCGTGGTCGAGACCGGTGACGTATTTTCCGCCGGAGGCGTTGTCCTCCTCCACTTTTGCTGCTCCCGTGCGCTGAGCGTCTTCCGCCTCGTAGGTGATTGCTTGTCCGAGCCGGTTGTCCAAAGCCGTGGCACAGGCTGCCGTAAGTGCGGTGGAGGCTCCAAAGGCCGAACCCGGACGGCTGTAGTTCACATTGCCAAAGGTCATGTCCTCGGAAGCCTTGGTGAGCCATGCGGAGTGCCCGAAGCCCGACGAGTTGATGTTGTTGTAGGCATGGAAGGCATTGGCCATGATCCACGATTGGTATTCGGCATCGTCGAATTGAGTGGCATACAGTCCGGCATAGCGCATCAATATGCCTTTGAAGCCTTGGAAGTCGCCATCGGCGTTCTGGCATACACGCACGACGCCGTCGCTGTTGCACAGGGCGGTTTTCGCATAGGCGATGATGTGTTCTGCATCGGTCTTGTATTGATGGTCGCCATAGTGCCTGTAGAGCAGCAGTGCTCCTCCGAGCATCGTGCCTTGGTTGTAGGTTGAGGCCCATGTGTTGCGGTCGGCTACCGTCCCGTCGGAGGGGTTGAACACCACGCTGTCATACACCTTTCCGGTATAAGATTCAAAGAGGTATTTCCGCTGGTTGGAATATAATTCGCGGGCTTTCTCGAAGTACGACTCGTCACCTGTCCCCAGGCCGATGTAGCATGCCGCCACCTCTGCCGGTCCGTTGATGCAGGAGTTGGCGCCGTTGCGGTCGCCGGTGTGCTCCGCCCATCTCAGCAGACCCACGTATCCAAGATATGCACGGTTCCATATCAGGTCGAAATTGCGCTTCGCGTCGTTCAGGTAACTCTGCTTTCCGGTGATGAGGTGCGCCCTCGCCGCAGCAATGATCAGCCACATCACATCGTCGTTGAAATCATAGCCATACCAGTCGTATCCCGACACGGTGGTGCCTCCGTCCCAGTTGGCTCCTACATGATAGCGCAAATAGTTGTAGCAGGCCTCGAAGATGTCGAGGTAGCGCCTGTCGCCCGTGGCCTCATAGAAGTCGAGCACGGCTTCAAGGGTCTCCGCCTCGTTCCATCCGCCGTTGACGAAGGTGCGGTAGCCCTTTCCCTTGTCCTGGAGGTAGTTGGCGAGAAAGGCGTCGAGCATGCGTTGACGGGCACGAGCGTCGAAACTCCATTGTGGCTCCACTTCCTCAAAGTGCCACATCGTGCGTAGCCCAAGGGATGGCTGGCTGCCGTCGAGCGTGCTGTTCACTCCCAAGGCATCGGTGTGCATGAGGTTGTAGTCGTTGTTGGTCTCGTCCACGGCTTCAAGGCTCCACGCTGCTGGTTGGGCGTCCTGCACAAGGAGGTTCCCTGCTACATCAAGATACTTTTTCGTATATACGTTCTGGAGTGCCACACCGCCGTCCTCAAGACTTACGATGGTCCATTGCTGTGCCGGAACGTCAGTCTCGGTCCACACCACCACGGGGGTCTTGTCGGCCTTCGACGCGTTCCTCACGAAGAGCGAGGAGCGGCTGTTGCCATCGGGCACGATGCGGTACGTCTTTCCATTTTCTATGGCGGCCTCGGTTCCTGTCGCCGTGGTCATCATCAGGATGGCGATGATGATTCTCATTCCTTTTCTCATTCTGTTTAAAAGATTTTCTACAGACTTGGTCTTCTGACAATTCATATCGTTTTGCAAATTTAATGATTTTGGCACGTTGCATCATAATAAAAAGTGTTTGTATAAGGAAAAGCGAGGATGTCAAAATAGAAGCAGTCTGTATGTCAATGGGTTGCAAAACAAAAGCCACAAGGATTGTATAATGAAAATATATGGTTCCTACTTGGTTGGGTAACATGGTAAAAAGAGCCCCAAAAGCATTTTCACTTGCTTTTGGGGCTCTTTGTAGAATTGGTGGTTGAAGAAGGTGTCAATACAACTCAAACTCATAGATGCGGGCCGCCGCCTCGCTGCCCTGTGTGGGATTGATGACATAAAGGCGCACATAGCGCATGGTGGCGGGGGTGAAGAAACGGTCGATGACGTTCTTCCGGTTGCCGTCAAACATGTCAAGGGTTTGCCATTCCTCCGTCTCGCTGTTGCGCCCTTGAAGCAGGCATGTGCGAGTGACATACGAGGCATGCTCGCAAGCTGCGTTGGTGAGGTGCCAACGGTTCAAAAGGGTGGGTTTGCCAAGGTCGAATGCCACATAGTTGGGACCTGGCTTGGCGTCACACCATTTGGTGTCGGCGCGGCCATCTGTCAGGTTCGTCGCCAACTCGGCGTCATTCACCTCGCCCGACACGGCCACGATTCGAGCACCTTTGAGCAAACTCACCGCCGGCTCGGCCTTCTTGTTGCCATCGGCAGTCTTGCCGTCATTGCGTAGCGAGGTCTTGAACAACTGTTGCGCCGCAATGACGTCATTGTCATCGTTGGCCAAGGTGGCGGCGAAAACCACCACATGCTCATCGTCTGGCAATGTCACTTGGCGTGCTCCCTTGGGAAGGTCGATGCGGATGCGGAACATGTAAGTGAACTCGTAGGGTTCGTCGGCGTCCGTGGAATGGCGATGGCTTCCCACATAGGCCACATCAGCATCTTTCATAAACCCTTCGGTGTGGTTGTCATGGCCCCATTGTCCTATGAAGCCTGTGTAGTATGGCACACAGAACTGCTGGCGTGTGTTGCCTGCCTTGAATTCAGCCAACCTGTCATCTTGGTCGGAAGCCACGAGAAGATACAGATGACGGTAATCCTTGTCGGCAGTCCAACTCAAAGTGTTCCCTTTGCAGGTGACACCGTTTGCGGCTTCTTTCTCGCCGAAACGGAAGGGGATGTCGCTCACGGTGATGCCATTTTCAGGCAACAACTCTGCGGCATAGCTGTAACCTCCCTCGAAATTGCCTGCCGACTTGAATTCATTGAAACTGAAGCAATGGCGGTCGAAGGGAAGGGGGAGGGGCTGCGTGTCGGCGGGGGTGCCGGTTTGTTTCGCGAGCGTCACCTTGTAGGTCCTCACGCCAAAGGGGTTGACCTCCACGTCGAGCGAACGACCGCTGAAGGTGGTTGATTTGCGTGTGCGCTCGGTGCCGTCGGCCTCCACGGCCTTCACGATGTCGCCTGCGAAAGTGAGCCGTGCATGTTGCGTGGCCTTGCCGCTTGTCTCATAGACACGCACCACATACTCGTCGCTTGCCTCGGCCTGTTTCAGTGCACGGACGACAATCTGGTCGTTGTCGGTGGAGAGGAACGAGAAGCGGGTTCCCAACCGACCTTGGTGCTTGTCGGCGAAGAAGGTCTTGAGCGGACTGTTGAGCAGGTCGGAACGGCGCACAGCCTTAGGGGCGTCGAGCGTACCCTCATGGCCTACGATGCTGTATGTGAACACATGGTGGCCGTAATCTTGTGAAGCTTGATAGACATACGCCCTGTCGGGTTTCGGAGAATAGAGCAGCGACAGGCGGAGCGTATGGTTGTCGGGCTTGTCCCATCCGTATCTCGAGTCGTTGAGGAGCGTCACGCCGTATGTTCCGGATTGATCGCTGAGGTCGGTCCATTGATGGGCATAGACCTCGAACAGGTTGTCTTTGTTGTTCCCACGTCGCACATGGCCAAGTCCGATGTCATAGGTTGCCTCTTCATTGGACACATTGAGGGCGAACTCTGCCTTCAGCAATGCGTTGGGAGTGCGCCAGTCCACTACGTTCTCCACATCTATCCGCTCTGCCAGGTTCCCCTCATAGAGATGGATGCGCTGCAGGATGTCGGAGTCGCCATAACGCTTTCTCACCACGAGGGTTTGTCTGAGGGGTCCTTTCTCCACGCTGATTTCCGTGGCACCATGTACCGGCACCGGCTCCTTGTCGAGCGTGGTTTTCTGTATCTCCCATGCAGGCCATTGGGGAGACCGGCAGTCGTCGAACACCACGAGGCGCAGGCTCTTTCCCTGCTCTACGAGTTGCTTGTTGGCTTTCTTGTCCAAAAGCGAGACGATGTCTCCATATTCGTTGACCTCGAGGGAATACCTGGATGATTCGATGCTACGGCCTGTTGATGGTTTGACGGCTTTCAGGCTTCCTGTCTGCCGTAGGTCGTAGATGGCAAGGCCCGTGGATGGCACGTCTGCATCGAAGAGTACATAATGACGACCGTCGCGCTCTATGACCTGCGAACGCACTTTCTTCCCTTCAGGAGACACCACGGCATAGTCGCGGGGCTCGTCAATCATCACTTCTGCCACGGAACCGACAGGGAAGGCCTCGTTGTTGTAAACAGCCACGGGCCTCCCCTTTGTGCGGGTGTCCATGTGTTGTGTGATGGCCGATACGCTGTGGGTGAGCACATCCGAGAACTTCTTCATGGCAAGTATCTCGTCGTTCCACGAAAATTCGTATGCACGGGGGATGGAGGTTCCCGTGACATCGTCGTGGAACTGGTGCCAGATGACCCGTTGCCATGTCTCGGTGAGCAAGGCACCAGGATAGCGTGCCGTGCCAAGCCAGTCGGCCATGACGGCGGTGCGTTCGGCAGCATCGCCCAAGTGTTCGTTCTGTCTGTTGTAGAGTTTCATGGCGGCTTGCGAGGTATAGCAGCCGTTGCCATGCACGTCCATTGGCAACTCGCCGTCGAACACAGGTAGTTCGGGATGTTCGTCAAAAGGCATGAAGTCTTTGTACAACTGGTCGCTCGTCGCACTGATGATTTGCACGGGACCATCACCGTTGATGCCTTTCTCCACGGCCCTTACCGAGGCGATGTCGGGCGAGCCGCCCACGTCTCCCGTGCCATAATAGCGGTAAACCATGTTGAGGGGACTCTCCTTGATTTCCCGCTGCAAGGTGGTGTTTTGGGATAGGTCGGCATCGTTCCATCGCTGACCATAGCCGAAACCGTGGGTCATCATGATGCGGCTTCCGTCGATGCCCTGCCACAGGCCGATGGTGAAGGGGTATCTTTTGCCGTCTTCATAGAAGGGTTTGGTGCGCCACACGAGTTTTTGGGATGAGAAGCCGATGAGTCCGCAATGGGCGGCCAACGTGGGAAGGGTGTAGCCGAAGCCGAAGCAGTCGGGCAGGAAGACGTCCGTACCCTCGGTGTTGAACTCCTTGCGGTAGAATGTCTGCCCCAAGAGGATGTTGCGCAACCACGACTCTGGCGAGCAGATGATGGTTTCGTTGGCATCCCAACTGCTGCCGGTGATGTGCCATCTTCCCGCTGCCACACAACGTTTCATCTCCTCATATTCCCTTGGATAGTATTCCTTCATCCAGGCATATTTCACGCCTCCTTCAAAATTGAAGATGTAGTGGGGATATTGTTTGATGAGAAAGAGGTTTTGCTCAAGGGTGTTTCGGATATGGTCGCGGATGGTGGCTTGCACGTCCCAGTTCCACTGCGTGTCGAGGTGCGCATCGGAAACCATGTAGGCCTTCATCGGCTTGTTTTGGGCGTTGCACGCCAATGTGATAAATCCTGCCATTACCATTGCGGATAATTTCTTCTTCATAATGATATAAGATGGTTGATGATTTTCATTGTGGTTGGATGACGCCGCACCAGCCGCCATTACGTGCCAGGTGGAGGCGTAAAGAGTCGGAGGGGGTCACGCTGCGGCGCCCTTTCTTGTAGTCCACGGCGATGCGGTGGGCGTTGGCTCCGTCTTGGAAGAATTGGAGCTCTCCTCCCTGTTCCAGGAAATCGAGGCTGATGGTCAGGTCCTGGGGATTGCTGCCCGTGATGGCGCCCACGAACCATTGCCTGCCCTTTCTCCGTGCAACGACGTAATGGCTGCCTGCCTTGGCGGAGAGCACCCTCGACTCGTCCCACGTGGTGGGTGTCATGGCAATGAAACGTGTGCATTCCTCTTCGTTGATGTAGCGCGTGGGACTGTCGGCAAGCATCTGAAGGGCGCTTTCGAACACCACATAGAGGGCCATCTGGTAGGCGCGGGTGCCGCTGCCCATCGGCAGCGAACCGGTTCCGTTGTTGTCTTCGGGCTGTGCCGAGGCCATCGAACCGGGTGTGAAGTCCATCGGCCCCACGGCATTGCGGATGAAAGGCAGCCATATCGTGTTGTCGGGATGGCAACCTCTTCCCTGTTCCATGCCGAGCACACCTTCGTAGGAAAGTACGTTGGGGTATCTGATTTCGAGACCGGCCGGCTTGAATGAGCCGTGGAAATCGACAATCATCTTGTGGCGTGCGCATTCCTTGGCCACGCGCTCATAGTAGTTCACCATCCATTGGTCGCTGTGGTCCATGAAGTCGATTTTCAGCCCTTTCACACCCATGTCGGCATAATGTGCGATGAGGTCCATGTGCTGCTCCACCGTGAGCCATGTGAGCCAAAGCAGCACGCCCACGCCTTTCTCGCGTCCGTATTCCACGAGTTGTCTCACGTCGATGTCGTCGCGGGTGGTGTAGGGGTCGCTCACGTCTTTGCACCAACCTTCGTCGAGCAGGATGTAATCTATGCCATAGGCTGATGCGAAATCGATGAAATAGCGGTAGGTGGCGTTGTTGATGCCCGTGACGAAATCCACATTCCACACCGTCCAGTGATTCCACCAGTCCCAACTTACTTTCCCCGGCTTGATCCAGTTGGTGTCTTCCAACTCGCACGTTCCTCCCAAGATGCGTTCCATCTCATTGGAGACGATGTCGGCATCGTCGCCCACGACAAGGAAACGCCAGGGCAAGGGGCGGTTGGCGGAGGTGGAGGCGAGATAGGGGTGCTCTTCAGTGACCAAGAACCCCCTGTCGCCATAAGGCTCCCATTTCTTAGGCGAACGCGGAAAAACGGCTTCCAAACCATGACGGGCGGTGCCTTTCAGAAACATCGCGGGATAGTCTCTCACGTCGCTTTCGCTGAGAAGGATTTTTGTGCCTTGTGGTGTTTCCAGCAACACGGGGAGATAGGTCATCTCGTCATCGCTGCCATAGTCTTTCGTGGAGAGATGGGAGTAGGGGTATTCGTATGAGGTCCAAAAACCTGTCTTGGTCTTGGAGAGGTGGGCGGTGAACGGGGTGGGGAAGTCCATCACCATTTTCTCGTCCATCACATCGGCCGTTCCTTTTCCCTTGAGGACGAACCTGTAGGCCACGGCATGGTCGTAGGCTCGGAATTCCACGTCGTAATTGCCTTGAAAAGACAAGGTAAGGCGTGATGCTTTGTTGGGTGTGTCGGCGTTCTTGATGGGAACAGCATTGTGCAACGTTTCATCGATGATGTCTCTTTTCACACTTTTCAGGCGTGGCTTCACGCCCATCTGTTGCCGGGGCAGTTGCAAGCCAATGACACACGAACTGATGATGCATTCTTGCCCCTTGCTGACCGTGAACAACAGGCTGTCGGCGAGGGTGACATCCACTTTTATATCCCCGTTGGGCGACAACAGCGACTCTGTGCGCATGGCTTGGGTCTCACCGAAGACGAGCGCCATGAGGAAAAGCATCCACACTCTCACCATACCAGCACTTTCTTGTGGTTCTTGACATAGATGCCGCGGCGGGGGGAGGTGACGCGCTGTCCACTCAGGTTGTAAAGGACGCCGTCATCGTCGCCGTCATCGACCACGCTCGTGGCCATGCTGTCAGGGGAGGTGCTTGGAAGGACGATGCGGTCGGTGTCGGCCATGGAGAGAAAGGCTCTGAATGGCTGTATCTTCACTTGGCCTGGCGAGACGACGAAAGCGTCACCATCGGTGTTGAGCACCATCACGTCTTGGTGGGTCTCCGCCATCGTCGTGCCGCACAGCCGTATTCCACCGGCGCCTGCCACCATCACGACGGAACGTGTGGCGGAGATTTTTGCATCGTGGGCGGACAACAAGGTGGGCGCGGACGCACCGGTATGGAAAAGATAGGGGATGTGGCGTTGCATCGAGGATGTGGGGGCGAAGACAGGCATGCCATCGTCGTCAACCTCCGCGAATTGCATCACTTCCATTCCCTCCGGGATGCTCTCGGGGGTGAAAGGCAATGCTATCGTCTGCCATCTACCCTCCATGGGCATGCATTCAAACGTAATGGTCGATGCGGTGAAGGGCATGGGGGAGAAGAACCCCTTTCCTTCGACAAGGTGGATGGTCTCGGCTTGGTTGCCTCTTACCACATTGGCTTCCTCAAGCCCTTCGGACAATGGGGCGTCGGGAGCGAGGATGTAGAGCGTGTTGGGATTGTCGTTGGGGTGTACGGTGCTCACCATGCCACCAACGTTGCTCATGTCCACCGCCAATGCATTCGAGGGACTGTTCACCATCGAACTTGGTGGCAGGCCTTTCAGCGTCTTGTCGCTCAGCCAGCATACAATGCCTTTCTTTGTTGTGCCCAACGGTTTGAGACCGCCGTCGAGGATGTCGCCACCTGTCTCATAAAGTATGCTCATGGTGTAGGTGGCATCCATGTCCAAATGGTCGAAGAAGAAGTCGCTCTTCGCCATCTTTCCACGTGCGACCTGAATGGGCTTGTAAACGCTCGACACGCCATAATAATACCCGTCGGAAGCCAATTTGAACAGCCAGAGGCGTATCTTGCCTTCGAAGTCTTGGGCTCCTTGGTTGACCACCGTGACCTTGCCTTGCGCACAATTTCCGTAAATCATGCTGTTGGTGCGGTTCTCCACTGTCATCGACACGAAGCGCAGCACATCGTTGTTGGATACGCCCTCGTCGGAGATTTCAACCTCCGCCTTTCCCAATATGCGACTGCCTCTGTCGTCGGTGGCTAACCACACCGTCCAGGTGCCGCTGTGGTCGGGTGTGAAATGGAATGCCGACGTGGTCTCGCCACCCTCCGACATGGCCACTGCCGTGCGGCAGAGGCTTTGCCCCATCTGGTTGGCGGTGCCTGCAAACATGAACACCTCGTGGTAGTATTCCTCTCCATAATTGTGGAAGGTGGCACACACCGGCTGGGCACTGCCCCTGCGGTGGTCGCCAGGGAAGGTCACTTCTGTCAATTCCACTTGCTCGATGGGATGGATGACGAGGCGCATTTGTCCGGAGGCATCAAACCCGGCTTCCACATAGCTGATGTCGGGATTCACATGGGTCTGCCATTTTTGGTCGGTGGTGCGCTTGCTCACGGGAACGATGCGAGACGTGCCTTCGGGGAGGTCTTTCACGGCAAACTCAAATCCTTGATAATAGTTTTGGTCGAGGTGTACGGTCGCCTCATGGGCAACAAGGGTGAGCGACCCGTCGTCGTTTACCCGGGCGATGCCTACGTTCCAGTCGGCATTCACACTCGACCAGTTCACGTAGTTGGCGAAGAACACATTGCCACGCCTGATTTCCCAGTCGTTCACCGTGAGGCGGTATGCGTCGGCAGGAGCTGTCACGTCATCGGGAAGGCGCATTCCAATGATGGCGTCCTGCCCCATGTTGTAGCCTCCGGGGGTTGGCGATGCCCCGATGCCCGAATCATCGTCGGGGTCGAGCACGTCAATCCTGAAATAGCCGTTGTCCATACCGCCCCAACCCCAGTTCACGTGATACAGACCGTCGATGTCGTATCCGTCGAGAACGAAGGCATGGGCTCCGCCGCTGTTGGTGCCGGCGAAGGCGATGGGATGACCCGTCTCCAACTCCTTGTAAAGCAACTCGTCCCAACTCCGTATGGTGTGGTTCGACCGGCTCTCTATGTGCGTGCCGTCATCATAGCCGAAATAGCGTTTCAGGGCGTTCACCCCTTCGGGAAAGCCTGCTGCCGAGGAGGGACCATAACCCATCTTGCAGCCCAGCCCCACCCAGTACATCAGTTGGGCCACGGCTTGCTGTTGTTGCTCGCTGTCATGGTCGCCATACGCATCGAGCATCTGTTCCCAGTCGATGACGGAATTGGCGGGGATGTTCCTCAACTGCACGCTCTTGCTTCCTTTGTCGGTGTCGAAATACTGCACATAGCCGGGAATGGTGCGCTTGGTGGATGCAGGGTATTTGTAGTAGGCCATCACTTGGGCGATGGCGGTGGCTACGCATCCCGTGGCGCAACGGTCGCCCAAGGTGCCGTCTTGGTTGTAGTATTGGGGGCAGAGAAGGTTGTAGGGATGGCCTTGGTTCCACAACGTGGACAGGAGGGGTTCGATGTTGTGACGCACAGCCATGACTCGTGATGGTGACTGGCTCGGCCGTGCCGCATGATGCGCTGCTCGCACATGGCCAATCTGCTCGGCATAGCTTTGCAAGAGCCATTGCAGCCCCTCGGGCATGTCATCCTCGGAGAAGGTTCCCTTGTCGCTGTATCCTAACACCGGGGCCGTGCGGTCGTCGCCGGAGACCACCACGAAGCCACCGCCATCCACGTCGAACACGTAATAGGCGGCTTCCTCTGCAGGAAGGCTTGCCATGTGTGGCACTTTTGCGGAAGGATGCTCCAATACAGTCTTTCCTCGGGTGTTCAGGAAAAGAGTGGCTTGCCTCTTTGCCTGATGGGGCGACAGTGGTGCGGCACAGACGGTGCTGATGTAGAGCAGACAGCTCCATAGCACGACAAGCTTGATGATGTTGCTTTTCATAGACAATGGTTTTCGTATGTTCATTTCGAGAGCACCTTTCTCACCTTCCCATCGGCGGTCCTCACGATGTTGATGCCTTTTTGTAGTTGTTGCACTTGTATGCCGTTCATGTTATAGACCTTATGGGACTGGTCGGTAGGTGGCGTCTCGACTTGAAAAGCGTCGTCGGTCTGGTGCTCATTGGCGTTGGGGAGAAGTTCGGCGCTGAAAGTCTCGTTGAAAAGGTCGATGACGATGTGGTAGGTGCCTTCCACATAGACATGCCACTTGGTGTCGTCGCCACCTTGACGCATCTGCGTGGATGAGAGCAAGTCCTCGTCTTGCACGTATGGGTGCAGTTCGCGAGGCCCCCATGTCATCTGTCCTTCCAATTTGAAACGTCCTGGCTCCACCACGTTGCCGCCATTGCCCAACTGTCCGGTCCAGGTGAAAACGTAGGGGTTGTCATGGTCGCGCTCGAAAGGCAGCATGCCGTTGCGGTTCCATTCCACATGGTTGGCACCACCTTCGAATGCACTGCCGGCGATGAACACTTCGTTCCAAGGGAGCATCAGTTCGCCGGTAACCTTCCGCGACACGGGATCGACGAGAAAGCGGTAGGTGTCTTCTTGAAAGGAAACCACCCACCCGGGTTGGGACTCATCGGAGGTGATGACATAGTTGAGACCGTGGTTGATGAGATACGAGTCCACCAACTGAGGCTTCAGAAATTGCGTGACACCCTTCTGGTAGGTCTCGGTGGTCATGATTTTCAACTCGCCCTCGTTGAGTGCACCTGCGAAACGGAACTGCCCGTCGGGGCGTTTGGTCAACTGGCGTGGGCCTTCCGCCACCGCACTGCCTGTAGCCCAGAGGGCGTCGAAATTTTGCGCCGAGGCAGCAGTGAAAGGCAGCAGGATGAGGATGATATTCAGCAGAATGGATTTTATTGTCATGGCTGTATGGTTTTCGGATGGGGAAAGGGTTAACGAACGTATTTGTGTGTGGAGACGCTGCCGTTGCTCCATGTGCGTTTCAAGATGTATGGGCCTTGTGGCGCGTATGTGTGTTCACGTCCTTGCATGTCGTAGTACTTCTGCGAGACGACGGTGGCCGTTCCCACCTGCGTGATGGCATTGGTGTTGCGTTGCAGTGACACCACGACCTGTTGGCCGCAGTCTGTCGTTGGCACGTTGACAGTCACTTGGTGCATTTGCTCGTCGTAGGTCCAGTCGTCGGTGGCCATGCCGTCCACAGTCACCGTGCGGGGCTCCTCTTCCAAGACGAACACCACCTGATACGACCGCTGGGAGGGCATGCCTTCGTAGCTTCCTTCACGTGGGGCGATGGTGAGCGACAAGTCCGACGATGTGCGCGACTGACTAAATGACGTGGTGGCGTAGGCTCCGTACTCGTAAGCTTGTGTGTCTCCGGCATCCTCATACAATGTCGTTTCACCGTTGTTGCCGGGATAAACTTTCACGACAAGGCCGGACGGGGCTTTTTTCAGGTTCATCATTGGAGGGGCGCACACCACTACGGAGCCTCCTTTCACGAAATAGGGGATGTCGCCCATGTCATAATAATGGCTGATGGTGGTTGCACCTTCTACCATCTCATTGTGACACACGTCATACCATGAGCCTTCTGGTAGCCAGGTCTTGTGGAAAGTTTTCTGGTTGTGGTTGGCGGGGGTGACGATGGGTGAGACGAGGATGTCGTCACCAAACATATACTCGCCCTCCTGCCGGTAGGACTCGTTCTCCTCTGGCCAGTCATAGTAGAGCGGACGGCAGATGGAGATGCCGGTGTCGTAGGCTTGGCGGGCAGCCGTATAGATATAGGGCATGAGTTGGTAGCGCAAGTTCACGCAATCGAGCAACATGGGGAAATTGTCCAACTTCCATATCCTCCGCTCGTTGCCATCCTGACTGGCGCCATGGGTGCGGAATATTGGTGAGAACACGCCAAACTGCAACCAGCGCAGCATGAGTTCGGGGTTGGTGGGGGCTATCTGCAAATGCCCGCCAAGGTCGTGCCCCCAGTAGCCGAAGCATACGTTGGAAGCGGTGGCGGTGAAATAGGGTTGGAAGGCCAATGAACCGAAGGTGGAATAGGTGTCGCCGGAGAAGCCGATGGGGTAACGGTGGCTTCCGAGCCCTCCCCAACGGTGGAAGATAAACGGACGGCGGTCGGGGCGGTTGGCGCGCATGTCGTTGAAGAAAACATGGTTGCACCAGAAGGTCTCGCCAAGTCCATCGGTGTAGAAACTGGTGAGGTTCTGCTGCCAGTCTATCCACCAGAAGTCCACGCCCTCTCGTTCACGCTCGCGGATGATGTGGCTGAACATGGAGCGGTAGAAGGTGGAGTCTTCGAGCATCCAAGGCACCCTGTCGCCTGTGATGTGCATGTCGGAGGCAATCTCGCTGAAATGGTCCTCGTAACTCGCCACGCCGTCGGCAGGGTGAAGGTTGAGGCCCACCTTCAAGCCTTGGTTGTGCATCCAGTTGATGAGACCTGCAGGATTGGGAATGAGGCTCTTGTTCCATGTCCATCCCGTCCATCCGTCAAGATGCCAGTCCATGTCGAAAATCATCACGTCGAGGGGGATGGTGTTCTGACGCATCTCGTTGACGAGATTGATGAAATCTTGTTGCGAGTAGCGTTGATATTTGCTGTACCAATAGCCTAATACATACAGAGGGGGCATGGGTTGGCGGCCCGCTATCTTGATGTAGTCGCCGATGGCATCCTTGTAGGCATGGCCATATCCCATGAAATACCAGTCGATGGCGTTGGCGTCGATGGGCTTTGCCAACCAGTCGATGCCGTCCACCTGGCCTTCAAAGGCGAAGGTGGTGGAACCGTCACCTCGGCGGGTCTTCGGCGACTCGTCGATGAGCGCCCATCCTCCCCTTGAGATGATGCCGTCTTCAAGGTCGGGGCGCTGGTTGTCGCCGCTGGCGGTGTCGAGCGTGCGCTTCGTGCCTTTCAGGTTGAGCGCATCGTCCTTACCCGGATACCAGATGACATCGCGACCGTTCAACTTCATGGTGATGGAGAGGTTGTTGGGCGATTTGAGCGATGGGGAGATGGTGCTGCCTATCTTATATTTCAAGGTCAAATGGTCGGTCTCGATGTATAGGAAACCATTGTCTTCGCGTGTGGAGAAATGGGGGATGGGGAGCTTGCGGTTGATGACCGCGAATGTGGCCCTGTCTTCAAACAGTTCCTTGGTGCTGTACTGGATGCGTATCATCCGCGGGGTAAGTACGGTAAACCGGGCTCGCCCCGAGGCAACTACTGCCTCGGGGTTCGCCTTTGGGTCTGATCCTGAAGCCGCTTCTGCTGGTGATATGAAACTGCTGAGCAGCAAAAGCGGTAAAAACAAATATTTACCTAAAATAACAAACATAAAAACTAACCGTCTAACTATTTTTATCAACTCTGTTGCAAAATTAGCATGTTCTACGCACGTGGGGTGTTTTAATAATGAATGTATAACAAAAAAAACATTATATTCGTGCGATGGAATTGATAATTAAATAGTTGGATGGTTAGAGGAA
>CADBBP010000019.1 GCA_902792855.1 uncultured Prevotellaceae bacterium | reverse complement strand
GTCCTGAGTTTCATATTGCTCACCCTGGTGAAGTTTAATTTCTACTCATGGCTGATCATGCCCATCTTCGTCGTCGCCACTGCCGTGACAATCGTGAAGTTGATGAACCGCAGCAATTTGCTGAGCGTGATTTTTGGATGGCTTGGTGGCTTGTCGGGCGTCCTGTTTGTCGTGCATCCGTCCGTGCGTGAAATACTTATTCATCGGGCCAATGAGAGCGGCGACTATGCCGGCATGCTGTTCCTCTATCTTTTCATCACGTTTGGCCTGAGCATCATGCTCAGGCCGGCGTTCAGCAGCAAAAAGAAATAAATCGGGTTTTGCGGCCTTCCACACAAGAAGTGGAAGGCCGTAAGGCTTTTTTCAGAGCAGCCCTAAGCGTTTTAGAAATTCTGGCGTGACCACTTGGTTGGTGTCGTATTTCCGGCACTGCTCTTGGCACTTGCGCCCCATCTCTGCGGCTTTTTCTGGATGCCGTATGAGGCATTCCATGGCATCGGCGAGTTTTTCAGCACTTCTGTTCTGTACGATGATGCCCGTCTCACCGTCGGTCACGATTTCGCTGTTGAGGCTCCAGTCGGTGGCGATGACAGGCAGCCCTGCGATGAAGGCGTCGATGAAGATGCCGGCAAAGCCTTCACCGTAGAAGAATGTGGGGAAGAGCATGGCATCGTATCCGGCAAGCACCTCGTAGTTGGACTTGTCAAGCAGGTTGAGAAATCCCTTGTACTCCACGTTGGGAAGCCGGTTGGTCTCCTCGGTGAATTTTTTCTTGTACCTGTCGGCCACCGCTCCGTAGTAGTCGATGGTGTATTTGTCGGCCATTCCTTTCTTGTTGAGTAGTTCTGCCGCCCTGTTGATGTATCCACAACCCTTGTCCTCGTCAATCCTTGAGAGGAAGACGAACTTCATGGGTGCGCCTGGCACCCTGGGTTGCTTGGCCGGTATGAAGTCGATGGGTTTGAAATTGGGAAGTGTCGTCACATTGTCAAGGCCTGCGATGCGCAGCGTCTCCTCCATGCGCCGCCCCTCCACAATGATGGTGCGCGCATTGGCGTAGGGCTTCACGCTCACCAGGTTGCAGTGTACCAGGTTGGGGAAGTCGCCTCCCACCACCCAGTAGATGACGTCTTTGATGTGCAGGGCCTTCATAAAACTCAGCATCTTGTAGGCACCCATGGTGCTCGCTGAGACGATGAATTTCCCCTTGCGGTGCATGATGATGCGGGACAGGGCCTTGGCGGCGAGCCATGGCGACTGCCTATAGTAGTTGGTGTCGATGATTTTGAGGTTGACCGACAATTTTTGCAACTGCCTGGTGAGGTGCAGGTTCTTCAGGCTGTCGCCGCTGGTCATCCCTCCCACCTTTCCAAGTGGCCCAATGAAGAAAACTTGTTGGCTCATGGTTGCAGTAGTTTTAAGTATTGACTTTCGAACTTTCCCGGGTCGAATATCCTGACAGCCCTTTCACGGTTGGCCTGTCCGATGGCCTTGAGCTGTTGGCTGTCAAGGCGGCAGAATTGTTCGATTTTCGCTTTTATGTCGCCAGTATCGCAGGGGTCGAAGAGGATGTTGCCATTCTCCTCGCCCACGATGAGGCGGTTGTCGCAGACATCGCTGCACACCACAGGTAGTGCGCAGCTCATGGCCTCCCCCACAACGTTGGGGAAGCCCTCGAAGAGGGATGGCAGGCACAGGGCGTCGTAGCTGCCGTAAAGCTCCTCCACCTTGCTCACCGCCGGGTGTATGTGGAACATGTCGCCCACGCCCAGCTCTTCAATCATTTTCAGGCATTCGGTGTGGTATGGCTCGAATGACTGGCCGTACCAGTCGATGGTGAGGCGGCATCCGTCGTCTTTCACTCCCTTGATGGCCTGTATGAAGCGTTTGGTGTTTTTCTGAGGTGTGATGCGGGCCAGGACGAGCATCCGCCTCTCTGGCGTGACGCCGGGATGTCCTGGCTTGAAATGGCTGGTGTCGAGAAAGTTGTTGATGACTACGGTCTTTGAGGCCAGGAAGGATACGTTGTGCTTGATGTACTCCGCCTGCGAGGTGGAGTTGCTCACCACATGGTCGGCCAAGCGGTATAGTTGGAAACGGAGACGTTCCATGGCGCTTGCCTCCTGGGTGGTGTTGCGCTCGGAGACGATAAGGCGAAAGCGGCGGACGGCACGCAGTACACACAAAATCATGGAGGCTGACTCTGAATAAGAGAAGACGGCATCCGGCTTCTCGCTTGCAAGCACTTTCCAAAAGGAGGCGATTCGCCCGACTTTGGATTGCTCTGGCAACTCCACATGGCGTATGCCGTATGAAGACAGTAGCGGGGCGTAGAAATTGTCGTGAAAATAGGTGACGAAGACAGGCTTGTAGCCGTTGCGCTGCAGCATCGTGGCCAAGGCGATGAGTTGGCGCTGGGCACCTCCAGCCTCCAGGTTCTCTATGAAGCAGAGGATGGTGCTGCCGGTTGCATTGCTCGTGCTTTCCATAACTTCACCTTATAATAATATATAATAATAATATATAATAGGCCAACTACCTGTCGATGGTGTAGTGTAGCGAATTTTTTCCAAACATGCTTGTGAAGCCCTTGAGGTAGCCAATGCCGTATGCGAAGTGCATGCAGGTGAATGTGACAGGGATGAGCAGCAACAGCAATGGCTTCCGGCACTTGACGGCCTCGATGGCTGATATGGTCAGGACGATGCCGTAGTACAATGCCAACATCATCAGCACAAGTGTCAAAATGGTTTTTGAGAAGATGCCGAGAATGAGGCCGAAGACGACGCCGATGACGAAAAGAGGGGGGGCAAACTGCCGATAGGTGACGGCTTTTCCCACTTTCTTGTTGACCAAGGGTTTCCACAAGCCATAGTGATAATACATCTTGATCATTTTCTTCAGGTTGTCACGGGCCATGTAGCGTATCTCCACCTCGGGGATGAGGTATATTTTTCCTCCTTGGCGCCTGATGCGGCCATTGAGTTCCTCGTCTTCGTTGCGGCGCATGTCCTCATCGAAAAGGCCCACCTTGTCGAAAATCTCCTTCCTGAAGCAGCCGAAAGGCACGGTGTCGGTCTCTGTCACTGTGGAGCAACCTATTCTGAAGAGCGACGGGCCGGTGCCGAAAGGATGGCTGGTGCTGAAGGCGATGGCCTGGCACAGCATGGTGTCGTTGGCGGGGATGGTGATGCAGACACCGCCAACGTTGGCGGCCGACTTGAGTTCCATGAGCTTGTTCACAAGGGTGGAGACATATTTCTCCGGATAAATGCAGTGGCAGTCCATACGCATGATGATGTCACCCTTGGCGGCCCTGATGCCCATGTTCATGGCGCAAGGAACAATGCGCTTCTTGTTCTCCAGCAGTTTGATCCTCGGATTCTCCTGGCACAGGCGCTTGATGATGTCGCGTGTGCCATCATCACTCATACCATCGACTACCAATATCTCGATATTGGAAGCCGGGTAATCTTGTGCTGATATGGAGTTGAGGCATTTCTCAACGTGGAGAGCTTCATTCAATACCGGTATGACTACCGACACGAAATGGGCTTTGTTATTGGGCTGCATGTCTCTTTACAGGTGTTGTTGTGACTAAGACCTATCCTGTGTCCTTCGCATAACGTGCCTATGGCTTGTCAATGCATTGAAAATCAGATAGTAATATTGCGTAATGCCTCCTTTGGCATCGCAAAAAGCTCATTTTAGAGTGCAAAATTAGCAAAAATTCCGTATCAAACAAAGAAATTTCTCAAAAACGTAATTTATTTAGTGTAAAAATACATACCTTTGCACCATCATGGCGCATCTTCAAGGGGTTTCAATGAGACTGGCGCATCTTCATGAGGTTTCAGCGTGACTGGCGCACCCACTCCCTGTGGTGCGGGCAAGGATGGTTGACGTAGGTGGCGAATGGTGGTTTGATTGGGCTTAGAGAGCATTTTTCGTTTAAAAAATGCTTCTTTATGTTAAATAAACTTAAATCATTGCCATTTGAAGAGGGGAGGAACTCATATAATTAGGAATATTCATGCAAAGTTTGTACCTTTGCAGCCCAAATGGTGTGCCGCAGGTGTGCCATATATTAATGTGCAAACAACAATATAACAACAATATCAACAAAAAAGTAACAAAATGCCAACAATTTCGCAATTAGTAAGGAAAGGCAGAAAGGAATTGGTGGACAAGAGCAAGTCGCCCGCATTGGACGCTTGTCCGCAGCGCCGAGGCGTCTGCGTACGTGTCTATACCACCACTCCCAAGAAGCCTAATTCGGCAATGAGAAAAGTTGCCCGTGTAAGACTGACCAACCAAAAGGAGGTGAACTCCTACATTCCCGGTGAGGGTCACAACCTGCAGGAGCACAGCATCGTGCTTGTCAGGGGTGGCCGTGTGAAAGACCTTCCAGGTGTTCGCTACCACATCGTTCGTGGTACCCTCGACACCGCTGGCGTAGCCAACCGCACCCAACGCCGCTCGAAATACGGCGCCAAGCGTCCCAAGCAGAAGAAATAAACTATAACCGGAGAGGGTTAGAAGAGCAAAAGACGCTAAAAACCATTCATTCACAACTGTTTTGCTGGAGAAATGTCACTAAAGGTTGAGTAAATGCTCTCGTGTGAGCGTTGAAGAACAAGACACAACAACCCAAGCAGAAATTATTTCAAAAAATAAAATGAGAAAAGCAAAACCAAAGAAGCGCGTGGTCCTGCCCGACCCCGTCTTCAACGACCAAAAGGTCTCCAAGTTTGTCAACCATCTCATGTATGATGGGAAGAAATCCATTTCATACCAAATCTTCTACAGCGCCCTCGACATCGTCAAGGGTAAGATGTCGAAGGAGGAGAAGACCCCCCTCGAGATATGGAAAACAGCTCTCGACAACATCACACCACAAGTGGAGGTGAAGAGCCGCCGCATTGGTGGTGCAACCTTCCAGGTTCCTACCGAGATACGCCCCGACCGCAAGGAGAGCGTATCGATGAAGAACATGATCAACTTTGCCCGCAAGCGTGGTGGAAAGAGCATGGCTGAGAAGCTGGCTGCCGAAATCATGGACGCTTACAACAATCAGGGCGGTGCTTTCAAGCGCAAGGAAGACATGCACCGCATGGCCGAGGCCAACAGGGCCTTCGCACATTTCAGGTTTTAACATACAGGATAGGTAGCAATTTAAGGTAAAAAGAAAGAAAATGGCAAAGCAAGACTTGCATCTCACCCGCAATATCGGCATCATGGCGCACATCGATGCAGGAAAGACGACAACGTCGGAGCGCATCCTCTTCTACACGGGCAAAACCCACAAGATAGGCGAGGTGCACGACGGAGCCGCCACCATGGACTGGATGGCGCAAGAACAGGAGCGTGGTATCACCATCACCTCTGCCGCCACCACTTGCTCGTGGGATTGGAAAGGTAACAAATACAAAATCAACCTCATCGACACTCCGGGACACGTGGACTTCACTGCCGAGGTGGAGCGCTCGCTCCGCGTCCTCGACGGTGCCGTGGCCACCTACTCTGCTGCTGACGGCGTGCAACCGCAGTCGGAAACGGTGTGGAGACAAGCCGACAAGTACAACGTGCCACGCATCGGCTACGTGAACAAGATGGACCGCTCTGGCGCCGACTTCTTCGAGACGGTGCAACAGATGCGCGACATCCTCGGCGCCAACCCCTGCCCCGTGCAGATACCCATCGGAGCTGAGGAGCACTTCGTCGGAGTGGTGGACCTCATTCGCATGAAGGCCATCCTGTGGAACGACGAGTCCATGGGTGCTGAGTACGACATCGAGGACATCCCCGCAGAATTGATGGACGAGGCTGAAGAGTGGCGCGACAAGATGCTGGAGACAGCATCCAACTACGACGACGCCCTCATGGAAAAATACCTCGACGGCCAGGAAATCAGCGAGGAGGAAATCATCGCCGCTATCAGGAAGGGCACCGTGGCCATGGAAATCACTCCCATGGTATGTGGTTCATCCTATAAGAACAAGGGTGTGCAGCCGCTGCTCGACAGCGTTTGCGCTTTCCTGCCCTCACCCATCGACGCCGTCAACATCGTGGGCACCAACCCCGAGACGGAGGAGGAAGAGGAGCGCAAGCCCTCTGAGAACGAGCCTACGTCGGCATTGGCATTCAAAATCGCTACCGACCCCTATATGGGACGTCTCGTTTTCTTCCGCGTCTATTCGGGAAAGGTGGAAGCCGGGTCATACGTCTATAACCCACGCTCGGGCAAGAAGGAGCGCATCAGCCGCCTCTTCCAGATGAACTCCAACAAGGAAATCCCCATGGATTCCATCGACGCTGGCGACATCGGGGCCGGAGTGGGCTTCAAGGACATTCACACTGGCGACACCCTCTGCGACGAGGCTCATCCCATCGTGCTGGAGTCGATGACATTCCCCGACCCGGTGATTGGCATTGCCGTAGAGCCGAAGTCACAAGCTGATGTTGACAAGCTCGGCATCGGACTGGCCAAGCTCGCTGAGGAGGATCCCACCTTCACCGTGAGGACCGACGAGCAGAGTGGACAGACCATCATCTCCGGTATGGGAGAGCTGCACCTCGACATCATCATCGACCGCCTCAAGAGGGAGTTCAAGGTGGAATGCAACCAAGGCAAGCCGCAGGTGAACTACAAGGAGGCCATCACACGCATGGTGGAAATCGAGGAGGTGTACAAGAAGCAGACCGGTGGTCGCGGAAAGTATGCCAAGATCAACGTCCAGGTGGGTCCTGTGGACAGCGACTACGATGTCAAGGCCAACGGAGGCCTGCAGTTCGTCAACGAGGTGAAGGGCGGAAACATTCCAAAGGAATTCATCCCCTCCATCCAGAAAGGCTTCGAGCAGGCTATGAAGAACGGCATCCTCGGTGGTTATCCTGTTGACTCGCTCAAGGTGACCGTCGTCGATGGTGCCTTCCACCCCGTGGACTCCGACCAGCTGTCGTTTGAAATCGCTGCCATCCAGGCCTACAAGACCGCATGCGTGAAGGCTAAGCCGGTGCTCATGGAGCCCATCATGAAACTTGAGGTGGTGACACCGGAGGAGAGCATGGGCGACGTCATCGGCGACCTCAACAAGCGTCGCGGACAGGTGCTCGGAATGGACGAGGCACGCTCCGGAGGACGCATCGTCAAGGCGCTGGTGCCACTGGCTGAGACTTTCGGATATGTCACCGCACTGCGCACCATCACGTCGGGAAGGGCTACATCGTCAATGGAGTACGACCACCACGCACCACTCTCCAGCACCCTCGCCAAAGAGGTGCTCACCGAGGTGAACGGACGTGCCGACTTGGTATGACAAAACAACCCGTGGTGCGGACCGCTACGGCTTAGCGTATGACTCTTAAGCAGCAGACGGCGCACCACACAACAAACATCTAACAAACAAAATCATGAGTCAAAAAATCAGAATCAAACTCAAGTCCTACGACCACAAACTCGTGGACAAGTCGGCCGAGAAAATCGTGAAGGCCGTGAAAGCAACAGACGCCGTCGTGAGCGGCCCCATCCCCCTGCCCACGCACAAGCGCATCTACACCGTCAACAGGAGCACCTTCGTCAACAAGAAGGCTCGCGAGCAATTCCAACTCAGCGACTACAAGCGCCTGATCGACATCTACAGCTCCACCGCAAAGACCATCGACGCACTGATGAAGCTTGAGCTCCCCAGCGGCGTTGAGGTGGAAATCAAAGTATAGTCACATATTTCACATTACAACAACAACCTTTTAAACAACAATTGAAATGCCAGGATTAATAGGAAGAAAAGTCGGAATGACATCCGTTTTCAGTGCCGACGGCAAGAATGTGCCGTGCACTGTTATCGAAGCTGGTCCATGTGTTGTAACCCAGGTGAAGACTAACGAGAAGGATGGCTATGACGCCTACCAACTCGCTTTCGGAGAGGCTAAGGAGAAAAACACCACCAAGCCGCTCATGGGAATCTTCAAAAAAGCCGGAACAACACCCAAAAAGCACTTGGCCGAGTTCAAATTCGATGAGGAGTACAACCTCGGTGACACCATCACCGTTGAAATCTTCAACGACTCCACTTTCGTCGATGTCACAGGTACATCGAAAGGTAAGGGATTCCAGGGCGTCATGAAGCGCCATGGCTTCGGTGGCGTCGGCCAGCAGACACACGGCCAGGACGACCGTGCAAGAAAGCCGGGTTCCATCGGCGCATGCTCATACCCAGCCAAAGTGTTCAAGGGAATGAGAATGGCAGGCCACATGGGATGCGACCGCGTCACTACCAAAAACCTCAGAGTGTTAAAAGTCATCCCCGAGCACAACCTCATCCTCGTGAAGGGCTCTTGCGCCGGATGCATTGGTTCAACCGTCTTAATTTGGAAATAATGGAAGTCAACGTTTTAAATATCAAAGGTCAGGAGACAGGCCGCACGGCCACTCTCAATGACGAGATCTACGGCATCGAACCAAACGACCACGTGCTCTACCTCGACGTGAAGCAGTACCTGGCCAACCAGCGCCAAGGCACTCACAAGGCTAAGGAGAGAAGCGAGCACAAGGGCAGTACAAGAAAGCTCGGAAGACAGAAGGGCGGCGGCGGTGCACGTCATGGTGACATCAACTCGCCCCTGATGCGAGGCGGCGGACGCGTCTTCGGACCGCGCCCACGCGACTATCGCCAAAAACTCAACAAAAAAGTAAAGGTGCTCGCTCGTAAAAGCGCACTCTCATACAAGGTGAAGGAAGATGCCTTCATCGTGGTGGAAGACTTCACTTTTGAGGCTCCAAAGACTAAAGATTTCGTAAATATTGTTAAAAATCTTAAAGTCGAGGGGAAGAAAGTGCTTCTCGTTTTGCCAGAAGCAAATAAAAACGTATATTTGTCGGCTCGTAACTTGCAGCGCAACGAGGTTATACTTGCATCATCACTCAATGCTTACAAAGTTTTGAATGCTGATGTTCTTGTCGTGACCGAAAATTCGCTGAAGACCATCGACACAATCTTAACAAAATAATCAAGGAGAAAAGACATGGCATTCATTTTGCGTCCTCTGGTCACTGAGAAGATGACCAAGATAACCGACAAGCGACCCAACCGCTACGGTTTCATCGTTCGTCCGGAAGCTAACAAACTCCAGATACAGGAAGAGGTCGAGCGTCTGTATAACGTTACAGTAGTCGACGTCAACACAATGAAGTATGCCGGCAAGCGCGTGCAGCGTTATACCAAAGCCGGAATGGTCAAAGGACAGAAACCAGCCTTCAAAAAGGCAGTAGTCACCCTGAAAGAGGGCGAGACAATAGATTTCTACAGCAATATCTAAATAAAAAATGGCAGTACGTAAATTGAAGCCCGTTACACCGGGCCAGAGACACAAGATTATTGGTACCTTCGAGGAATTAACTGCATCGGTACCAGAAAAGTCTCTCGTTACAGGAAAGCGCGCCTCCGGAGGTCGTAACAACTCCGGAAAGATGACCGTCAGATACAGAGGAGGCGGACACAAGAGAAAACTGCGCGACGTAGATTTCAAACGAGAGAAAGATGGTGTTCCAGCAGTCGTGAAAACTATCGAGTACGACCCCAACCGCTCGGCTCGTATCGCGCTGCTCTTCTATGCTGATGGCGAAAAACGCTACATCATTGCTCCCATTGGTCTGAAGGTGGGCGACAAACTCAACTCCGGCCCCGACGCCGTGCCCGAGGTTGGCAATGCCCTCCCACTGGCCAACATACCGGTTGGTACTGTGATACACAACATCGAGCTTCGCCCGGGACAGGGTGCCAAGCTCGTGCGCTCAGCAGGCAACTTTGCTCAGTTGACTTCACGTGAGGGTGACTATTGCGTCATCAAGCTCCCTTCGGGTGAAACCAGAAAAATCCTCAGCGCATGCAAGGCTACCGTGGGTAGCGTTGGCAACTCCGACCACGCTCTCGAGCAGTCGGGCAAGGCAGGACGCACACGCTGGCTTGGCAGAAGACCCCACAACAGAGGCGTTGTCATGAACCCGCATGACCACCCGATGGGCGGCGGCGAGGGACGCCAGTCTGGTGGACACCCACGCTCACGTACTGGATTGTATGCCAAGGGACTCAAGACCCGTGCTCCTAAGAAGCATTCCAACAAGTACATTATCGAGAGAGCTAACAAGAAGAAATAGTAACTAGAGCATATTATGAGCAGATCAATTAAGAAAGGTCCATATATCAACGTAGCTCTCGAGAAGAAAATACTCGCCATGAATGAGAGCGGCAAGAAAACTGTCGTAAAGACCTGGGCCAGGGCATCGATGATCTCACCCGACTTCGTGGGTCATACTGTTGCAGTACATAATGGAAACAAATTCATACCTGTTTACATCACTGAGAACATGGTTGGGCACAAACTCGGAGAGTTCTCTCCCACCAGAAGGTTCGGCGGGCATGCCGGCAACAAGAAGTAAGCAGCATCACCATTGAATAATAAAGAACAACATAATGGGAGCAAGAAAAAAACTCGCGGCCGAGAAGAGAAAAGAGGCCGCTAAAAACCTCTACTTCGCCAAACTCGTAGGGGTTCCCTCATCACCCAGAAAGATGCGTTATGTCGTCGACATGATACGCGGCATGGAGGTGAACAAAGCACTTGGCGTGCTCAAGTTCTCCACAAAGAAGGCTGCCATCGACGTGGAGAAATTACTCCGTTCGGCTGTTGCTAACTGGGAAGCCAAGAACGACCGTAAGGCCGAGGATGGAGAGTTGTTTGTCTCCAAGGTCTTTGTTGACGAGGGCGTCACATGGAAGAGAATGAGGCCTGCACCTCAAGGACGTGGATATCGCATCCGCAAGCGCAGCAACCACGTCACGCTTTTCGTAGATAAAAGGAATAATGACGATAAAGACTAAAGAGAATGGGACAAAAAGTTAATCCAATAAGCAACCGTCTGGGAATTATAAGGGGCTGGGATAGCAACTGGTTCGGAGGCAAGAACTTCGGCGACAACCTGGTGGAAGACCAGAAGATACGCAAATACCTCAACGAGCGCCTCGCCTCGTCAAGCATCTCCCGCATCGTCATTGAGCGCACACTCAAGCTCGTCACCATCACCATCTGCACAGCAAGGCCTGGAAAGGTCATCGGAGCTGGAGGCAAGGATGTGGACAAGCTGAAGGAGGAACTGAAGAAGCTTTCCAACAAGGAAATCCAAATCAACATCCACGAGGTGAAGAAACCCGACCTCGACGCCACCATCGTTGCCAACAACATCGCACGCCAGCTGGAGGGCAAGATCGCCTACAGACGCGCCATCAAGCAGGCCATCGCCAATGCCATGAGGGCAGGTGCAGAGGGCATCAAGGTGCAAATCACCGGCCGACTCAACGGAGCCGAAATGGCACGCAAGGAGATGTACAAGGAGGGTAGGACACCGCTCCACACCTTCCGCGCCGACGTGGACTATTGCCAGGCTGAGGCCCTCACAAAGGTGGGCATCCTGGGCATCAAGGTGTGGATTTGCCGCGGCGAAGTCTATGGAAAAGTGGACCTGGCACCCAACTTCTCGCAGGAGAAGAGCGGAGGTCGCAGGGAGAGCGGCGGTCGCCAAGGACGTGGCGGACGCAAGAGAAACAATAACCGTTAAAATCAGAAGCTACAATGTTACAGCCAAAAAGAGTAAAATATAGAAGACCACAAGACGGGCGCGGCAAGAAAGGCAACTCCCACAGGGGCACAGAGCTGTCATTTGGCTCGTTCGGCATCAAGACGCTCGAGCACAAATGGATTGACAGCCGACAGATAGAAGCTGCGCGTGTGGCCGTCAATAGGTACATGCAGCGCGAGGGACAGGTTTGGATCAGGATTTTCCCCGACAAACCCATCACACGCAAGCCGGCAGACGTCCGTATGGGTAAGGGCAAGGGCGACCCCGCAGGATGGGTGGCTCCCGTGCAGCCCGGACGCATCCTCTTCGAGGTCGAGGGAGTAAGTTTCGACATCGCCAAGGAGGCCCTCCGCCTGGCAGCCCAGAAACTTCCCGTGAAAACCAAGTTTGTTGTAAGACGTGACTACGATAAAAACGCATAAACGATGAAGATAAATGAAATAAAGGAGCTCTCCACTCCTGACTTGGAGGAGAGACTTGAGGGTGCGGTAGCCAACCTTCAGCAGTTGAAGCTCAACCACGCCATCACTCCATTGGAGAATCCATCTCAGATAAAGTTGGTGCGTCGTGACATCGCACGTATGAAAACCGTTCTCCGTCAGAGAGAGCTTAACAAATAACAATGGTCCAGATGGAAACAAGAAATTTAAGAAAAACTAGAACGGGTGTTGTCGTGAGCAACAAGATGGATAAAACCATTGTTATCGCTTCAAAGTTCAAGGAGATGCACCCCATCTACGGAAAGTTTGTGCAGAAGACAAAGAAATACCATGCACACGACGAGAAGAATGAGGCCAACATCGGTGACACGGTGCTCATCATGGAAACCCGTCCCTTGAGCAAGACCAAGAGATGGAGATTGGTTCAAATAATCGAAAAAGCTAAGTAATCATGATACAGGCAGAAACAAGACTTACAGTATGCGACAACAGCGGCGCACGCGAGGCCCTCTGCATCAGAGTGCTCGGTGGCACACGCCGTCGTTACGCCAGCGTGGGCGACATCATCGTTGTGGCTGTGAAGAACGTCATACCCTCCAGCGACCTGAAGAAGGGTGCTGTCTCCAAGGCTCTCATCGTGCGCACCAAGAAGGAGGTACGCAGGGCCGACGGCTCATACATCCGTTTCGACGACAATGCTTGTGTGCTGCTCAACAATGCTGGCGAGCTCAGAGGTAGCCGTATCTTCGGCCCCGTGGCACGCGAGCTCAGGGCGGTCAACATGAAGGTGGTGTCTCTCGCACCCGAGGTACTTTAACATTTTAATTAGCACTACACCAAATGATCAAGTTACATATCAAAAAGGGCGACACCGTGATAGTACTTGCCGGCGAGGACAAGGGAAGGACCGGGAAGGTGCTGAAGGTGGAGCGCGAGAAGATGCGCGCCATCGTCGAGGGTGTCAACATCGTCACCAAGAGCGCCAAGCCTTCTGCAAAGAACCCGCAGGGCGGCTTTGTGAAGGTAGAGGCTCCCATACACATCTCCAACCTCAGTCTCATCGACCCCAAGAGCGGCAAGCCTACACGCATTGCCATCAAGGTCAACGAGGATGGCAAGAAAGTACGCATCGCTAAAAAATCAGGGGAGGAGATCAAATAATGAATACAGCACAGTTAAAGAAGCAATACACTGAGGTCATCGCACCGGCCCTCATGAAGCAGTTCAACTACAAGTCGGCCATGCAGATACCCATGCTCAAGAAGATTGTCATCAACCAGGGTCTGGGCGACGCCACACAAGAGAAGAAACTCATCGACGTGGCAGTGAACGAGCTCACGCTCATCACAGGTCAGAAGGCTGTTGCCACCTACTCGAAGAAGGACATCGCCAACTTCAAACTTCGTAAGAAGATGCCCATCGGTGTCATGGTGACACTTCGCCGCGAGCGCATGTATGAATTCCTTGAGAAGCTCGTCCGCGTGGCACTGCCTCGTATCCGCGACTTCAAAGGTATTGAGACCAAACTCGACGGACGTGGCAACTACACCCTCGGCATTGAGGAGCAAATCATCTTCCCGGAAATCAACCTCGACACCATCGAGCGCATCCAGGGTATGAACATCACATTCGTCACCTCCGCCAACACCGACGAGGAGGGCTTCGCCCTGCTCAAGGCTTTCGGCCTCCCTTTCAAAAACTCTAAAAACGCATAAATCATGGCTAAAGAATCGATGAAGGCCCGCGAGGTCAAGAGGGCACGCCTGGTGGCAAAGTATGCCGAGAAGAGAGCCGCGCTGAAGAAAATCATCGCCAAGACTGATGACCCGGCTGAGGCTTACGAAGCAGCAAGAAAGCTGCAGAGCATACCGCGCAACGCGAACCCCATTCGCCTGCACAACCGCTGCAAAATCACTGGCAGACCCAAGGGATACATGCGCCAGTTCGGCCTATCAAGAATACAGTTCCGCGAGATGGCCTCCGCCGGCCTCATACCCGGTGTGAAGAAAGCCAGCTGGTAATGGTATTGAGCTACATCAACTTTTAATATTGTCGGGGGAGTCCCGATCAATTAAACATTTTATTTTATGACAGATCCAATAGCAGACTATCTGACAAGGCTCAGAAATGCAATCATGGCACATCACCGTGTCGTGGAGGTACCCGCCTCTAATCTCAAGAAGGAAATCACGAAAATCCTTTTCGAGAAGGGCTACATCCTCAACTACAAGTTCATCGAGGATGGACCTCAGGGTACCATCAAGGTCGCTCTGAAGTATGACCCGGCGACCAAGGCTAACGCCATCAAGAAACTCAAGAGAGTTTCCACTCCTGGACTCCGCAAGTACACGGGGTACAAGGACATGCCGAGAGTAATCAACGGATTGGGCATCGCAATCTTGTCCACATCCAAAGGTGTAATGACCGACAAGGAGGCCAAAGAGTTGAAAATCGGCGGCGAAGTCCTTTGCTACGTCTATTAATCAAGGGAGGAACGACACATGTCAAGAATAGGTAAATTGCCAATCGTCATCCCTGCTGGCGTGGAAATCAAGCAGGACAAAGCCACTCATGTCATCACTGTGAAAGGCCCCAAAGGCGAACTCTCGCAGAAGGTGGACCCCTCCATCAACGTCAACATCGAAAATGGAGAGATGCTCTTCTCCATCAATGAGGAGAGCCCCGTCAACATCAAGCAAAAGCAAGCATTCCACGGCCTCTACCGCGCACTTGTCAACAACATGGTCGTCGGTGTGAGCCAGGGCTTCCAGAAGACACTCGAGCTCGTCGGTGTGGGATATCGCGTCTCCAACCAGGGGAACCTGCTGGAGTTCGCTCTGGGCTACACCCATCCCATCTTCATCATGCTTCCCCCAGAGGTGAAAGTGGAGACCAAGTCGGAGAGAAACCAGAACCCTGTCATCATCCTCGAGTCCTGCGACAAGCAGTTGCTCGGACTCATCTGTGCAAAGATTCGCTCATTCCGCATGCCTGAGCCTTACAAGGGCAAGGGTGTCCTGTTCAAGGGTGAGGTCATCCGCAGGAAGTCGGGTAAGTCGGCCTCGGCCAAGTAACTTTAACAATTTACGATTATGACAACGAAAAAAGTAGAAAGACGAATCAAGATAAAGTACAGAATTCGCAAGAGGGTGAATGGTACTGCCGAGCGCCCGCGCATGACTGTTTTCCGCAGCAACAAGGGCATCTACGTCCAGATTGTGGACGACTCATGGGTGAACATGGAGAAGCCTTTCACCTCTTTGGTGACGAAGAAGCACCCCAAGCGCAAGGTGGCTGTGAAGAACTACCCGAAGGGCAAGACACTTGTCTCCGCCTCTTCGCTTGGAATGGAGAAGATGCCGAAAGGCCAGCAGGCAGAGAAGGTGGGCGAGCTGATTGCCGAGAAGGCAAAGGCCGCTGGCATCACTGCCGTCGTTTTCGACAGGAACGGCTATCTGTATCACGGTAGAGTGAAGCAACTGGCTGACGCAGCCCGTAAAGGAGGACTTAATTTTTAAGCGGTTATGGCAATAAATAGAGTAAAAATCAACAGCGAATCAGAGTTGAAGGACCGCCTCGTGGCTATCAACCGCGTCACCAAGGTGACAAAGGGTGGTCGCACGTTCACATTTGCCGCCATTGTCGTCGTGGGCGACGGAAACGGCATTATCGGCTGGGGCCTGGGCAAGGCCGGCGAGGTTACTTCAGCCATCGCCAAGGGCGTTGAGGCTGCCAAGAAGAACCTTGTGAAGGTCTCCGTGCTCAAGGGCACCATACCTCATGAGATAGAGAAGTCGTTCGGCGGAGCAACAGTGTTCCTCAAGCCGGCAGCTCCCGGTACCGGGATGGTGGCCGGTGGTGCCATGCGCGCCGTGCTCGAGAGTGTCGGCATCACAGACGTGCTGGCCAAGTCGAAGGGGTCATCCAACCCTCACAACCTCGTGAAAGCCACCATCAGCGCACTGTGCGAAGTTCGCGACGCATACACCGTCGCCGGCGAGCGCGGTATTTCCATGCAAAAAGTTTTTAGAGGATAAGGAGGTTTAGATATGGCTACTATCAAAATCAAGCAGATCAAGAGCAAAATCGGTTACCCGGCAGACCAGAAGCGCACGCTCGAGGCCCTCGGTCTTCGCAGAATCTCACAAGTAGTGGAGAAGGAGGACTGCCCGTCGATACGTGGTATGATCCAGAAGGTGCATCACCTGGTGACCATAGTTGAATAATCATCACAACATTTTAAAGCGTAAGAACATGAAATTGCATACGTTAAAACCCGCTCCTGGTTCCACGCATTCACGCCGCCGCATCGGTCGCGGCCCGGGCTCTGGTCTGGGTGGCACTTCAACTCGCGGTCACAAGGGTGCCAAGTCTCGTTCCGGTTACAAGAGAAAGATTGGCTTCGAGGGTGGTCAGATGCCACTGCAACGCCGCGTGCCAAAGGCTGGGTTCAAGAACATCAACCACAAGGAGTATTTCGCTGTCAACCTCTCCACTCTTCAGAAACTTGCCGAAAGCAAGGGCTTGACGAAGATTGGTGTTGAGGAGCTCAAGGCCGCTGGTCTGACCAACGGCAAGGAGTTGGTGAAAATCCTTGGCATGGGCGAGCTGACAGCCAAGCTGGAAGTGGTGGCCCACGCCTTCTCGAAGACTGCGGAGGCCGCCATCAAGGCCGCCGGTGGTATCACAACTATAATCTAAGTAAATGAAAAAGTTTATCGAGACACTGAAGAACATTTGGAAGGTGGAGGACTTGCGTCAGCGTGTCCTCATCACCATCCTGTTCACGGCTATTTATCGATTCGGTTCGTTCGTCGTGCTTCCTGGCATCGACCCGGACAAGTTGAAAAACCTGCAGGCCCAGACAGAGGGCGGCTTGATGTCGCTTCTCGACATGTTCTCCGGTGGCGCTTTTTCCAATGCGTCGATCTTCGCGCTTGGAATCATGCCTTACATCTCTGCGTCGATTGTCATGCAGCTCCTCGCTGTGGCTGTGCCTTACTTCCAGAAGATGCAGCGCGAGGGTGAGAGCGGAAGGAAGAAAATCATGTGGTACACTCGTCTGCTGACAGTGGCCATCCTCCTCTTCCAGGCTCCATCCTACCTCATCAACTTGAAGATGCAGTCAGCCGGGGCGCTTAATCCCGCCATCTCCTGGAACTGGTTCATGTGGACGGGATTGATCATCCTTGCAGCTGGTAGCATGTTCATCCTTTGGCTGGGTGAGCGCATCACCGACAAGGGAGTGGGCAACGGCATTTCGCTCATCATTATGATTGGTATCATCGCCCGTCTGCCGAGTGCCTTCATGCAGGAGGTTACCAACCGCTTCACAGAGGCCAAGGGTGGCGGCATCGTGATGCTCATCATCGAGTTGCTCATACTCTTCGCAGTGGTATGCGCGTCCATCCTGCTCGTCCAGGCAGTGCGCAAGGTGCCCGTGGAGTATGCCCGCCGCGTCCAAGGCAACAAAACCTATGGAGGTGCGCGCCAATACATCCCGCTGAAGCTGTTTGCTGCCAACGTGATGCCTATCATCTTTGCTCAGGCTTTGATGTTTATCCCATTGGCTCTCGTGCAGTATTCAACCAACAGCACCAACTATGTGATGCGCTCCCTGCTCGACCACACGAGCTTGCTCTACAACGTGATATTCGCGATACTGATCATCGCGTTCACCTATTTCTATACGGCTATCACGCTCAATCCCACCCAGATGGCTGAGGATATGAAGCGAAACAACGGGTTCATCCCCGGCATCAAGCCAGGCAAGCCTACTGCCGACTACATCGACACGATCATGTCGCGCATCACGTTCCCTGCCTCGCTCTTCATCGCTTTCATTGCTGTCATGCCTGCATTGGCAAGCCTCCTGGGTGTGCCGCAGGGCTTCGCTCAGTTCTTCGGTGGCACCTCGCTGCTGATCCTCGTGGGTGTGGTGATCGACACGCTGCAGCAAATTCAGAGCCATCTGATGATGCGGCACTACGACGGACTGCTCAATTCCGGGCGCACACGTTCCAACGGCGTGTCGGCTTATTGACGCACATGAACATTTTTCTCAAGACAGAGGATGAGATTTCGCTGATGAGGCGGGCTAACAGGCTGGTAGGCCTCACACTCGCTGAATTGGCTCGATATGTGAAACCTGGTGTGACGACCCAGCAACTGGACAAAGTGGCAGGGGAGTTCATACGCGACCACGGGGCAACGCCCACCTTCAAGGGATTTCCCAATCCCTACGGTGGGCCATTCCCCGCTAACATCTGCACTTCGGTCAACGATGTTGTGGTGCATGGGGTGCCGGGAGCCTCTACGGTGCTCAAGGATGGCGACATCATCTCCATCGACTGTGGCACACTGCTCGACGGCTACAATGGCGACTCTTGCTACACGTTCTTTGTGGGCGAGGTGAGCGATGAGGTCAGAAGGTTGTGTCTCACCACTTACGAGTCCCTTTACAAGGCCATCGATGTGGCTGTTGCGGGAAATCGCGTAGGTGACATAGGAGCTACGGTGCAGGATTACTGCCAGGCTCGCGGTTACGGCATCGTGCGCGAGCTTACCGGTCACGGCATAGGCCGCAAAATGCACGAGGACCCCATGGTGCCCAATTATGGACGCCGAGGCAACGGGCCTCTGCTCAAGGACGGCATGTGCATCGCCATCGAACCAATGGTGACCATGGGCAACAGGGCCATCTACTTGGATGATGACAAGTGGACCGTCCGCACACGCGACAGGCTGCCGGCAGCACACTACGAGCACACCATCGCCGTCAGGCGGGGAAAGTCGGAAATTTTGTCTTCCTTTGAGGAAATAGAGTCAATAGTAGGAAAAATCAGTTAGAAAAATGGCAAAGCAATCCGCTATAGAGCAGGACGGCACCATCGTGGAGGCCCTTTCCAACGCGATGTTCCGTGTAGAGTTGGAGAATGGATGTCCCATCACTGCCCACATCTCGGGCAAGATGAGAATGCACTACATTAAAATTTTGCCTGGCGACAAGGTGAAGGTGGAGATGAGCCCCTACGACCTGACGAAAGGCAGGATAGTGTTTAGATACAAATAATTTTGTGAGTATATGAAGACAAGAGCATCAATCAAGAAGCGCACTCCCGAATGCAAGATTGTACGTCGTAAGGGACGCCTTTTTGTCATCAACAAGAAGAACCCCAAGTACAAGCTTCGTCAAGGGTAAGCTGAAACATGGCCTCTGGCCAATTAACCAAACAAACATTTTTTTAATCATCAAAAAGCAAAATGGCAATAAGAATTGTTGGAGTAGATTTGCCCCAGAACAAGCGTGGCGAAATCGCATTGACCTACATCTATGGTATAGGTCGAAGTAGTTCAGCAAAGATATTGGACAAGGCTGGCGTTAGCCGTGACCTCAAGGTCAACGAGTGGTCGGACGACCAGGCAGCCAAAATCCGTGAGATTATCGGCGCTGAGTACAAAGTGGAAGGTGACCTCCGTTCGGAGATCCAGATGAACATCAAGCGCCTCATGGATATCGGTTGCTACCGTGGCGTGAGGCACCGCAATGGTCTTCCCGTGCGTGGACAAAGCACGAAGAACAACGCCCGCACGCGTAAAGGAAAGAAGAAGACTGTCGCTAATAAGAAAAAGGCTACCAAGTAATCAAAAAGAATCGTTTAGACCATGGCAAAGAAAACAGTCACTTCGAAAAAGAGAAATGTCAAGGTGGATGCTCTCGGACAGTTGCACGTCCACAGTTCTTTCAACAATATTATCGTTACCTTGGCCAACAGCGAGGGCCAGGTCATCTCATGGTCATCGGCCGGCAAGATGGGATTCCGTGGTTCGAAGAAGAACACTCCCTACGCCGCTCAGATGGCAGCAGAGGATTGCGCAAAGGTCGCTTTCGACCTCGGACTGCGCAAGGTGAAGGCATACGTCAAGGGCCCGGGCAACGGACGTGAGTCGGCTATCCGTGCCATCCACGGTGCAGGCATCGAGGTGTGTGAAATCATCGACGTCACACCACTGCCCCACAATGGTTGCCGTCCTCCCAAGCGCCGCCGCGTATAATATTTCAATGCCCTTGGCTTCACACAGTCCGGGCAATTTCAACAAAAGACACATTTTAACAGTATGGCAAGATACATAGGACCGAAATCAAAAATTGCGCGCCGCTTCGGAGAACCGATCTTCGGCGCCGACAAAGTTTTGTCCAGGAGAAACTTCCCTCCTGGACAGCATGGCAACAACCGCCGCCGCAAGCAGTCGGAGTATGCTGTCATGTTGGCAGAGAAGCAAAAGGCAAAGTACACCTATGGTGTGCTTGAGAGACAGTTCCGCAACATGTTCGAGAAGGCCGCCAAGGCCGAGGGCATCACCGGTGAGGTGCTTCTCCAGAACCTGGAGAGCCGCCTTGACAACGTGGTGTTCCGCATGGGTATTGCCCCAACTCGCGCTGCTGCCCGCCAACTGGTAAGCCACAAGCACATCGTCGTCGATGGCAATGTGGTCAACATTCCTTCATACTCAGTAAAGCCCGGTCAAGTGGTGGGCGTACGCGAGAAGGCAAAGTCTCTCGAAGTCATCGAGGCCTCTCTCGCTGGGTTCAACCACAGCAAATATGCATGGATTGAGTGGGACGAGAACACCAAGAGTGGAAAGTACCTGCACAAACCGGAGCGCGCTGACATTCCAGAGCAAATCAAGGAGCAGTTAATCGTTGAGTTGTACTCCAAATAATCATTAAATTAATGGCGATATTAGCATTTCAAAAACCCGACAAAGTCGTAATGTTGGAGGCGAACGATAAGTTCGGTAAGTTCGAATTCCGTCCTCTCGAGCCTGGCTTTGGCGTTACCATCGGCAACGCCTTGAGGCGAATTCTTCTCTCCTCACTCGAGGGCTTTGCCATCAACACCATCAAAATTGGTGGTGTGGAGCATGAGTTCTCGTCGGTGCCAGGAGTGAAGGAGGATGTGACCAACATTATCTTGAACCTCAAGCAAGTGAGATTCAAGCAAGTAGTAGAAGAATTCGAGAACGAGAAAGTTAGTATCACCGTGGAGAATTCCACAGAATTCAAGGCTGGTGATATAACCAAGTATCTGACTGGATTTGAAGTGTTAAACCCAGATTTGGTGATTTGTCATTTGGATGTCAAAGCGTCGATGCAGCTCGACATTACCATCAACAAGGGCCGTG
The DNA here is from genome assembly GCA_902792855.1 of uncultured Prevotellaceae bacterium. Lineage (GTDB taxonomy): Bacteria > Bacteroidota > Bacteroidia > Bacteroidales > Bacteroidaceae > Prevotella. Next base: position 5,842 of record CADBBP010000019.1, on the reverse strand, counting down.
GATACGTACCTGCTGATGAGAACCGCGATTTCTGCACCGATGTCAACGTAATACCAATCGATTCTATCTACACCCCTATCCGTAACGTCAGATACTCTGTCGAACCTTACCGCGTGGAGCAGAAGACTGACTACGACAAACTCGTCTTAGAGGTGTCGACGGATGGTTCCATTCACCCGAAGGACGCACTCAAGGAGGCCGCAAAAATTCTCATTCACCACTTCATGCTCTTCTCTGACGAGAAGATCACGCTGGAGAGCCCTGAGAACAACGGCAACCAGGAGTTCGACGAGGAGGTGCTGCACATGCGACAGCTGCTTAAGACCAAGCTTGTGGAGATGAACCTCAGCGTGCGTGCCCTCAACTGCCTGAAGGCAGCTGACGTGGAAACACTTGGTGACTTGGTGCAGTTCAACAAGACCGACCTGCTCAAGTTCCGCAACTTCGGTAAGAAATCGCTTTCTGAGCTTGATGATTTGCTCGAGAGTCTGAATCTTTCGTTTGGAACCGATATTTCAAAGTACAAACTTGAAAAGTAAAACGAGAAATGAGACATAATAAGAAATTCAACCATCTGAGTCGTACTGCAGACCACCGTGGTGCCATGTTGGCCAACATGACCATCTCGCTGATCATGCACAAAAGAATCACTACGACTCTCGCAAAGGCTAAGGCACTGAAGAAATACGCCGAGCCGCTGATCACCCGCTGCAAGGATGACTCCACCCACTCACGTCGTGTTGTCTTCAGCTATCTCCAGAACAAGGAAGCCCTGAAGGAGCTTTACGGGCCCGTAGCCGAGAAGGTGGGCGACCGTCCCGGTGGCTACACCCGCATCATCAAGCTCGGCCATCGTCTGGGCGACGCCGCACAGACTTGCTTCATCGAGCTTGTTGACTTCGACGAGAACATGGCCAAGAGCCCGAAGGCTGGCAAGAAGACACGCCGCAGCCGCAGGTCTTCCTCAAAGGCTGAGGCAGCTCCCGCAGCAGAGGAGACTCCCGCAGCAGAGGCAGCAGAGTAATCAATCACCATTGACTTCATATTGGAAATCCCCCGGCTCATTGCTGGGGGATTTTTGTGTTCTCCTTCATAGGGTTTCCCCTATCTTCTTTTCGGGTTTTTCCGATGGTGGTGTGTCGGGATTTGCATACCTTTGCATCGAGGAATGGCAATGGCACTGATTGGTGATGGTGTTAAAAGTAGCCAAAAATGGCCGATTTGCCACCTCGTGACTTATTGTGTCAGAAAAAAATGCTAAATTTGCACATTCAACATATTACGACCATGAGAAAAGTATTCATCTACACCGCATGTGCAGCCTTCTTGCTTGCCGGCTGCGGAACATACACTGGCTCCGGCGCCTTCACCGGCGCTCATTTCGGAACAATCTTGGGTTCGGCCATTGGAGGCATCTCCAGCGGGCCACGTGGCAGCGACGTGGGAGCCATCATCGGCATGGCCGGTGGCGCCATGGTGGGAGCGGCTATCGGCAGTGCGGCTGACAACGCCAACCGCCGTGAAGTGCATGAGCATTACGAGCAGGTGCAACGCAACAAACAGCAGCGTGACAATAGCCGTTATAATGACAGCCGTTACAATGACAATCGTTACAATGATAATCGTTACAACGACGGTGATTATTATGACCCCTCTGGTTCTGGTGACGATCGTCTTTATGATTTCAGCAGTTCCGACTATACAGGCGACTATTCGGCTTCCAGTGCCCGTGTGATGTCTCCAGGTTCGTCGAGCATCGAGGAAATCAGCTCCGGCTACACCGTCAACACTCAGATTGAGGTGCGCAACCCGCGCTTCGTCGATGACAACCGCGACGGCTACATCAACTCCAACGAAGTGAGCAAGGTGATTTTCGAGGTTTACAACAACTCCGACCATACGCTTTACGACCTTCAGCCCATCGTGGTGGAATCGTCGGGCGTGAAAAACCTCTACATCTCACCTTCCGTTCACGTGGAGCAACTGGCTCCTGGGAAGGGCATCCGTTACACTGCCATGGTGAAGACGGGAAGGATGAAGAATGGAAATGCCACTTTCTGCCTCTCCGTATTGCAGGGCAACCGTGTGATGTCCAACGTCACGGAGTTCACTGTCTTGACGACGAAATAACCATGGATGACAGTCTGTTCCCCCTTCTTGCCGCCCCATGGACGGCAGGGTGGGGGAATGGTCGTTTTTACCTCTCTATTTCTGAAAGCGGATGGACAAGGAGATGAAACGCTTGGAGCGGCGGCAGCAGTTGATGGACAACAAGGCCTATCAGGCGATGTGTTTCCTCACGCGCTACATGGACCGCTATTACCTTGATGCGCTCATAGGTGTCGTTCCGGGATGGGGCGACATCCTTGCTGTCTTGAGTGTCGTGCCTTTCACTTATTTCTCCATTCGCATTGTCAAGAGCGTGCCGCTGACGCTTGCCGTGCTCAACAATGCCCTCCGTGACATCTTGTTGGGCATGATTCCTTTCTTCGTGGGCGACATCATCGACTTCTTCCATCGCTCCAACAAGCAAAACATGGAGATGGTGCAAGGCTTCGTCGATGGCGACGAGGCGACGGTAAGGGAGGTCAACCGCCGGGCATGGCAGTCGGCAGCAGCCATTGTCGTCATGCTCTTGCTCATCGCACTCATGGTATGGCTCCTCGTCTCTCTTGGCAGCAGCATGCTCGCCATGGTGAAATCATGGCTGTAAGAAGCTTGCTATATCTCCAATTATTTCTGTATGGGTATTGCAAGTGTCGTGAAGGAAAAAAGGTGGCTTCTTGCCTCTTGAAAGGTTGAAGTAAAGTCTATGCTTGTACTTTTCCCAAACGTTCCAGTGCGTATCCTCTTATTTGCAGGATGAGCAGGTGCAACTCGGTGTCACCGATGAGTTGGCGCACGCGAGGTCCTTGGGCGTAATGGCGTATTTGCTCTTCCGCCTCGCACCATTGTCGCTCTGCCTCTGCTTTCGTGGCATCGGTCTTGAGGTATTTCAGTTCGATGATGTAACTGTGACGCACCATGGGATAGCGCATAAAGTCGGGCATGAGGAAGAAGTCGCAGAAGCCGTGGTTCAACTCCACCTCTGGTGCGAGGAGGTAGTAGGGGTTGAATGTCAAGTAGGCGTTCATAAATCCTTGGAGGTTGTGCTCCCCTTCAATCAGTTGCCGAACGCTGGTGGTGTCGTGGTAGGCTCGGGCTATCTCTTCGAGCATTGGCCGCCATTGGCCGTTGAGGGCTGCATTATCGAAAGCATCGCTCAGCTTTGACATGTCAATGGTGGCGATTCTCTGGTATTCCTCCGTCAGCCAGTCATAGTATTGCCGACGCACATTGTTGTTGGGGATGATGAGTTTCAGCCGCGCCCCTCTCACGTCGCCGATGGTCAACATTCCGTAATAGTATAACAGGCTGACAAAATTGTCGGTATCCGTAAGGCGGTCTGCCGGGAACGAACCGTTGAGTGTGCCGTATATGTATCCGTTCTCTGCTATTTGGTGAATGATGCTGCGTCGGTAGTTGTCGAGCTTGTCTATTTGTATAAGCCGCCACATTTTCTTATAGTCCGTCCGTGTGTTGGGGTCGATCATCTGTCGTGGCGGTTCTCCCGTTTGAATTACATTTTTGAGGTAATAGATTACCATGTCGCAATTGAACACCTTGGGGTCTTCATAGACACGGTTCTCGGAGAAGCAATAGTTGTCGTACCAGGGCTTCATGTCTGCGATGAGCGTTTCCTCGTCTTGGCTGATGCGTCCCTTGTCTCGGTAATAGCGTATCATCCCTCTTACGTCCTCCTCGGAGAAGCCGAGCATTAGATTGAACTGCGGGTGCAGCGAGATGTTGGAGGCGATGTTGTAACCCGAGGTGACATCGTCCATGGTCACGGGTGAGACACCCATCATGAGGATGCGGGCGAACATCCCCTTGAAGAGCTTGAAGATGTCGCGGTAAAAGCCGTTGGCGTGGGTGAGGGCGTGATAGACGGCCTCGCCCTCTTGGTTGAGTACCGAGTTGGTGAAATTGTCATACTCGTCGATGATGAGGTAGAGGGGGTGTTGCAACCTTTGAGCTTTCAAATAAACCAGATTGATTTTTTCCCTGAAATTGGGCTGCGCCTTCACGTCCTCGGCGAAGCCTTCGGGATAATATTGCTGGTATCGCTCGGCAAACTCGTCCACAACTTTGCCGCAATAGCCGTCGAAATTTTGCTCCAGCACGTCAATGGTTCCACCGATGCGGGAGTAGTCGAAGAACATCATTTGAAACTGTCCTCTCCATTCCGTGGGGTGGTCGGCTATCCACAGCCCTTCGAAAAACTCTTGGAAACGGTCCTTCTCATTGATGTCGTAGTAGGCACGGAGCATGCTCAGGAACATGCTCTTCCCAAAACGGCGTGGTCGAATGAGGAAGAGGAAATTGTCCGTATCCTCCATAATGGATATGTACTTGGTCTTGTCCACGAAATACTTGCTCTCCTTCCTCAATTGGAGGAAGTCGGAGATGCCGTACGGCAGTAGTTTGATTTTTTCCATTATCGGGAGTTTTGGCTATGTCTTGTCTTTTTCACTTGCAAAAATAATAAAAAATGTGAGATTATGACTTCTAATAGAGAAAAAAGGTATTCTCTATGGGCAACTCTTTCAGTGTTTTTACTTTTTTCTTTTCTTTCTTCAACATTTTTCCCCCTTTTTGAAGAGACTTTCCATCTTTTTTTATATCTTTGTGGCGTAGGGTCTGATGACTTTGCGTAAACATCGTGGGTATAAAAGAACTTGTGTTCTGTTTCGATGAAGTTTGAAGAATAAAGGCTCCTACCAAAGCTGAAAAAAACGAAAGAATGTCAAACCACTCGAAAGAGGCACGCCTACATAGGCGTGTGTTTTCTCTTGCGTTTGACTTCTTGGCTATCTGTGGTAGGAGCGGCCTATTCTTCGAATGCGATGGGAAGATGTCACGCCTTTTCTGTGCCCTGATGCCTGAGAGAATGAAGAACAGATGGTTTACAGATTCAAAGCTCTTACCGAGTATGAAAATCAGCCTGCAGCATCTGCCCACATCTCGTATGCCTCACTGTCTGGGGAGGCATCATCATCAATTGCCTCATTTTTTAACCCTAAAAGTATTACATCATGAGAAAAGTTTTATTTTTCTTGTTTGTCTCCGTCATTACGGCGACAACAATCAGTGCACAACAGATTGCCGTGGTGAGTGCCAACGGCACAACTGCCACATACGAGAGTCTTGACGAAGCTCTCACTGAAGCAGTGGATGGCAGCGTAGTTTATCTTCCTGGCGGAGGCTTCTCCGTGAAGAATGAGACAAAAATCACTAAGAAACTCACCATCCTTGGTGTCAGCCACCGTGCTGATACCGACAATGCGGACGGTGCGACGATGATTAATGGAAATCTTAACTTTGAAGGAGGTTCGGATGGGAGCGCATTGATGGGGGGTTATCTTTCAGGGAATGTGAATATTGGGACAAGTGAGACTAGTGTTCAGAATATTCTAGTGAAATATTGTAATATAAATAGTGTTTACGTAAAGAATTCTTTGTGCTTGGGAATAGTGATAAATCAAAATTATATTCGAAAATCAAGCACTTTTGGGCATTCAAGTGCAACAATTACTAATAATATAATGGGGGGTAGTATATATAATGTTTCTAATGGTACAGTAAAAAACAACATTATTTTTAATCAGATGGGTTCTTCTTCTGCATCTAGTTTTACGTCTAATTCTATAATTGCCAATACAATAGATATCAATGCACTCAATAAAAATGCATTATGAAATGCAAGTGAAAAGCTTCTATTTATACATATTCTTTGAATAGT
>CADBBP010000018.1:38806-54162 GCA_902792855.1 uncultured Prevotellaceae bacterium | reverse complement strand
CCCTACGTGCGCACCAACCTCTTGATATTGTGAATTCTACATTTCCCAATATCAAAAAAACATCATATTATTTGCGTATGTTGCCGTTTTTCATTACATTTGCACTCCAATCTCGGCCAAGGGTGGGAGCGGATGCTTTCGGCATTCATCTTATGCCGAAAGACTATTTATTGATTATCAATAACTTAAAATAGGAAATCATTATGTTTGAAGGACAACCTAAGGGTCTTTATGCGTTGGCGTTGGCCAACACGGGCGAGCGGTTTGGCTACTACACCATGCTGGCCATTTTCGCCCTTTTCATGCAAGCAAAGTTTGGTTGGGATGAGGCGGCTGCCGGCCAGGTATATGCCATTTTCCTTGCCGCTGTCTATTTCATGCCCCTTGTAGGAGGCATCGTGGCCGACAAGATTGGCTATGGCAAGTGCGTCGTCATCGGCATCTGTGTCATGTTCCTGGGCTACCTCAGCCTCGCCATGCCCACCTCTGCCGACACCACCGGCAAGTTTGTCATGTTTGGTGGACTGACACTCGTCTCCATCGGCACCGGCCTTTTCAAGGGCAACCTGCAAGTGCTTGTGGGCAACCTCTACGACGACCCCAAATACTCCGCCAGGCGTGACGCTGCCTTCAGCCTCTTCTACATGGCCATCAACATCGGCGCCATGTTCGCACCCTACATGGCCAAGGTCATCACCAACGCATACCTGAGCAAGCATGGCTTCACTTATGTCACCGACGCCCAGGAAGCATACGGCGACCGCGCGGCAGAATACCTCTCCACGCTCTCCGGCGCCTACGGCCTCTGCTTCGGAGTGGCCTGCATCTCGCTCATCCTGTCCATCACCATCTATTTCGTCTGCCGCGCATGGTTCAAGCATGCCGACGTCACCGCCAAGCAGGCCAAGCAGGCGGCAGCACCCGTGGAGGAACTCACACCCAAGCAGACCAAGGACCGCATTGTCGCCCTCGTCCTCGTCTTCGCCGTCGTCATCTTCTTCTGGATGGCTTTCCATCAGAACGGCTCCGCACTCACCTTCTTCGCCAAGAAATACACCGACCTCACCGTTTACGGCCCCATGCGCATCGGTTTCAACATCTGGAGCCTCTTCCTCATCGCCGTCTCCGTATATACCGTCTTCAGCGCCATCCAGGCCAAGACCAGCAAGGTGAAGTGGATGTGCATCATCGCCACGCTCTTGCTCTGGGGTGGGGCTTACGCGCTCTACAGCGGCATGGAAAACCCGGTGATGGCCCAGCCCTCCGACTTCCAGCAGTTCAACCCCTTCTTCGTCGTCGCCCTCACACCCTTCAGCCTCGCCATCTTCGGCTCGCTCGCCAAGAAGGGCAAGGAGCCAACGGCACCCACGAAGATCGCACTCGGCATGCTCGTCGCAGCCCTTGGCTTCGTCGTCATCACCATGGGCTCCTTCGGCCTCATCTCACCCATGGACTTGGGAGACCGCACACAGAACATCCTCTCGCCGGGATGGCTCATCAGCACCTACCTCACGCTGACGTTCGCCGAACTGCTGCTGTCGCCCATGGGCATCTCTTTCGTCTCCAAGGTGGCACCTCCCAAATACAAGGGCCTCATGATGGGTGGATGGTTTGTGGCAACGGCCATCGGCAACTACCTCAGTTCCATCCCCTCCATGCTCTGGAACAAGATACCACTGATGGCCAACTGGGGCATCCTCATCGCACTCTGCGTCATCAGCGCCATCGTCATGTTCGCCCTGCTCAAGAAACTCAACGCCGTGACAGCCGACTGACAACCTGTTCACGTCATTCATAAAAACCACACCATCATCATGCAACAACTCAAACACGCATTGCTCGCGGCCTGCTGCTTCTTGGCAGCAGCCACGGCCGATGCACAAATCATAAAAAACAAGGAGGCAAAGGTGCTCTCATACAGCCGCCCCGCCTCTTGCTGGCTCGAGGCACTGCCCATCGGCAACTCTCACCTCGGGGCAATGGTCTATGGAGACTCCAACCACGAGCAGATACAACTCAACGAGGAGACCTTCTGGTCCGGCTCGCCACACAACAACGACAGCCAGGAGGCACTGCAGTACCTGCAGCAGGTGAGAAGCGAGATCTTCAACGGCAACGAGGAGAAGGCCGCAGACCTCATCAACGAGCATTTCATCAAGGGGCCGCACGGAATGAAATTCCTCACCCTCGGAACGGTGACCATCGACTTCGACCAGCAGCAGAACCCTTACAAATACCACCGCAACCTCAACTTGGACAATGCCACGGCCAATGTCTCCTATATGAAGAAGGACGTGGCTTTCAAGCGGACGACTTTCGCCTCGATGGAAGACAACGTCATCGTCGTCAGACTCACGGCAAGCAAGAAAAACGCATTGTCGTTCAAGGTGGGACACCAGTGCGAACTTGAAAACAAGAACACCGTGGCCGACCATGGCATCACCGCCGTCATCCAGGGGGTGGACCATGAGGGGATAAAGGCAGGCCTCAAGGCAGAGTGCCGCATCCAGGTGACCAGCGACGGCATGATGGAGGACGGTTTCCACGACGTGCACGTCATGGGGGCCACCACGGCGACCATCTACATCACGGCGGCCACCAACTACGTCAACTACCACGACATCAGCGGAAACCCGACGGAGAAAAACAAGGCGGCGCTGGCAAAGGCCATGGCAAAGCCCTATGACAAACTGCTTGAGGCGCACGTGAAGAAGTATTCCGCACAATACAGCCGTGTGAAACTCGAACTCGACAAGTCGGAGATGTCGAAAGCCAACACCGACAAGCGGCTCGAGGTGTTCGAGGGTGGGAAGGACATGGACCTCGTGGCACTCATGTTCCAATATGGCAGGTATCTCCTCATCTGCTCCTCGCAGCCGGGTGGACAGCCGGCCAACCTCCAAGGGGTGTGGAACAACAAGAAAAACGCACCTTGGGACAGCAAGTACACCATCAACATCAACACGGAGATGAACTACTGGATTGCCAACGTGGGCAACATCGCCGAGACGCAGGAGCCTCTCTTCGACATGATCAAGGACCTCAGCGTCACGGGAGCCAAGACGGCAAAGGAGATGTATGGCTGCGGTGGATGGATGGCGCACCACAACACCGACCTATGGCGCATCGCCGGTCCGGTGGACGGTGCCGCGTGGGGCATGTTCCCCAACGGAGGGGCTTGGCTCGCCACACACATCTGGCAGAACTACCTCTTCACGGGTGACAAGGAGTTCTTGAGAAAGTGGTATCCCGTGATGAAGGGAGCCGCAGACTTCTACCTCGACTACCTGCAGAAGCATCCCACACTCGGGTATCTCGTCGCCGTGCCGTCCGTCTCACCCGAGCACGGACCCATGGGGAAGAGGACGCCGGTGACCGCCGGATGCACCATGGACAACCAAATCGTTTTCGACGCCTTGGGAAACACCATGAGGGCGGCGAAAGTATTGGGGGAGGATGCCGCTTACCAGCAACGGCTGAAGGGCGTCATCGACCAACTGCCACCCATGCAGATAGGACGTTATGGCCAGTTGCAAGAGTGGTTGCAGGACGGCGACAACCCCAAGGACCAGCACAGGCACATCTCTCATCTCTATGGACTGTATCCTTCCAACCAAATATCCCCTTATTCACACCCGGACCTCTTCACGGCAGCCGCCAACACGCTCAACCAAAGGGGCGACATGGCCACGGGGTGGAGTTTGGGATGGAAAATCAACTTCTGGGCACGCATGCTTGACGGCGACCACGCTTTCCGCATCATCTCCAACATGCTGCACATCCTCCCCAACGAGGATGTGGCCATGAAATTCCCGCAAGGAAGGACGTTCCCCAACCTCTTCGACGCGCACCCGCCATTCCAGATTGACGGCAATTTCGGATGTGCAGCGGGCATCGCAGAGATGCTCGTCCAGAGCCACGACGGAGCGGTGCACCTGTTGCCGGCACTCCCCACGGCATGGAAGAACGGAAAGGTGGAGGGCCTTTGCGCAAGGGGTGGCTTCGAGGTGGCCATCCAGTGGGCGGAGGGCAAGATGACCCACGCCGCCATCAAGTCAACCATCGGCGGTACGTTGCGCCTGCGCTCATACGTGCCGCTCCAGGGCAAAGGACTGACGGAGGCCAAAGGCACCTGCGACAACCCCTTGCTACAGACTGCGGACATCAAGACTCCCTTGCGCTCCTCAGAGCTCAAGGACTTCACGCTCCTTCCCATCAAGAAGGTCTATGAATACGACATCGCCACCAAGCCGGGGCAGGTCGTAAAGGTCGTGCCGGTCAAAGAGCAATAAATTCTTGATGACAAGCCACCAACCATCATTTCTTGCACGATGAAGCCACACCTCAAGAGGCGTGGCTTCATCGTCTTAAAGTCCTTAAAGTCCTTAATGTCCTTAAAGTCCTTACTGAAACTCCCTGATCCTCACGTCCACGCCGCTGCCCTCGAGTGCCTTTACGATGGCCTCGGGGTCGGTGTCGCCGTAGTGGTAGGGGAAGAGCACGGCAGGGCGCACCATGTCTGTCGCGTGGCGCAACTGCTTGGGTGTCATCGTGTAGGGCTGGTTGCAGGGGAGGAAGGCCACGTCCACGGGACCCACCTCGGCCATTTCGTCGATGTCCTCCGTGTCGCCCGCGATGTAGATGCGGAGACCGTCAGCCTCGAGGATGTAGCCGTTGTCGCGGCCCTTGGGATGGAACTGTGTGTGTCCGGGCGTGGTGTTGTAGGCTGCCACGGCATGCACCACGAGGTCGTCGCGAAGCTGGAGGCTGTCGCCGTTGCATAGCACCTCGCCACAGCCAAGCAGGGCGGCAGCGCCGCCATTGGCCACAACCACCGTGCCGTCCTTGCTCAAGGCGGCAACGGCTTGTGCGTCAACATGGTCGTAGTGGTCGTGCGTGATGAGGATGACATCGGCCTTGCGCCATTGCGTGTAGTCCGTCACGGGAGGTGTGCCGTCGGTCACTGGGTCCACCTGGATGACCAGGCCGTCGAAGTCGAGCTCCATGCTCGCATGCTTGATGGGGGCGACCGCAAGGGTCTTCCCGCTCTTTGTCTTGAATGTGTCCATAGTGTTTGTAGTATTTAAGTGGTACCGGTAGAGGAGGCACTGTCGTCCACCTCGGCCAGTTCGGTGTCGTTCATCTGCTCGTTCAGGTGGTCGTTCCACAGGTAGTGGTTGGTCTCACGCACCAGCACACGGCTGAGGAAGAGCAGCGAGAGAAGGTTGGGGATGGCCATCAGCGCGTTGAAGCAGTCGGCCATGTTCCAAACGAAGGTGAGGCTGACAACGCTGCCGGCGAACACGGCGATGATGTACACCACGCGGTAGGGCAGCGTCATGCATTTCCCCCAAAGGTATTCCACCGCACGCTCGCCATAGTAGCTCCAACCGAGGATGGTGCTGAAAGCGAAGGTGAACTGCCCGATGTTGAGCAGAGGACCTCCGACGAAGGGTATCTTGGAGAAGGCCGACTTCGTCAGCGTGGCACCGTCGGTGAAGTTGATGTCGGGGTGAGCCAGGGCGCTGCTTACAATCACCAGACCGGTGAGCGCACAAATCACCACCGTGTCCCAGAAGGTGCCGGAACTCGACACCAAAGCCTGGCGCACCGGGTTGCGCGTCTGTGCAGCGGCGGCGACGATGGGTGCGGAACCCATGCCCGACTCGTTGGAGAACAGGCCGCGTGAGATGCCGTAACGGGCGACCATCATGATGCTGCCGCCTACGAAGCCTCCACCGGCGGCGGAGGGGTTGAAGGCGGAGGAGACAATCATCTGCAGGGCCGGCCAGAGGTAGGAGGAGTTGGCGCAGAGGATGTAGAAGCAGCCCACGACATAGAAGATGGCCATGAACGGCACGAAGGCCATGCACACACGGGCGATGCTCTTCACGCCGCCGAGGATGACGGCGCCCGTCAGGCCGCACACGACGCCGCCTACCAAGAAGGGGGAGATGTGGAAGGTCTCCATCGTCAGGGTGGAGATGGCGTTGGCCTGCACCGTGCAGCCGATGCCGAAAGAGGCAAGGGCGCAGAAAAGGGCGAAGAGCACGCCGAGCCATTTCCACCCGAGGCCGCGCTCCAGGGCGTACATCGGCCCGCCGAGCATCTGCCCGTTGGCGGTCTTCACACGGTACTTGATGGCGAGCAAGCCTTCGGCATATTTCGTGGAGATGCCGAAGACGCCCGTCAGCCAGCACCAGAACACCGCGCCGGGGCCGCCCAAGGCGATGGCCGTTCCCACGCCTACGATGTTGCCCGTGCCTATCGTCGCGGCAAGGGCGGTGGCCAGCGCGCCAAACTGCGACACGTCGCCCGCCGCCTCCTTGTCACGGGAGACAGAGAGTTTGATGGCCTTGAATATCTTGCGCTGGGGAAATTTCAGGATGACAGACAGGTAGAGGTGGGTGCCCAAGAGGAGGATGATCATGGGCCAGCCCCATAGCACGCTGTTGATGCTGCTGATGATGTCGTTGAGGGTTTCCATGTGGGGGAGGGGTCAAGGTTGGAATTCTACTTTCACGTAGTTGTAGCCAAGGGTGTGGAACAGTTGGCTCACCTCGTCTATGGCGTTTTGGCGCGCTATCTCCATGTTGCGTGCTGTCAGGCAGCGTGAGCGCATCTGTCGCTTCGCACGTTGGTAGAGGGCGCTCCGGGAGGCCTCGTCCCAACTGCCCTTCTCATGGAACGACTTCGTGCGTGTCTCGTCGATGAAGTCATCGTCGAGCAAGCCCACGGGGGGAAGGGTGACGTGGAGCGTGTCGCCTGTCAGCCGCAGGGCACCGGGGGAGAGCTTCCCCATGTCCACACCAAGGCGGAGCGTGCCATAGTAAATACGTGTCAGCTGACGGTCGCTTCCCAACAGGCGGGAGGCGGTGGTGTCCACCAATTCCTCGTCGCTCAGGGTGAGAAACTCCCACTCGCCGATGTCGTGTATGGACTGGATTTCAAGCGAGTCGCCAACGATGCCCTCGCTGTCGGGGGCTATCGACACCTCGTTGCGGGTGCCTTTCGTGATGGCGAAGACAAACATGGCCACCAGCGTGACCAATGTGGCCACCGTGAGGAACAGGCGGGCCAATTGATGCTCTTTCAGGGGAGTGGACTGTTGCATGGCTGACTAATTGGTGGGGGTGGAAAGGCTCCGCTCGTCGAAGTCCTTGCGGAAGGTGATGGTGATGTTGTCGCCCAAGTCGAGTTGGCGGAGCAGGGGCAGCAGAAGGCGGCTCGCACTCTGGCGGGAACGCTCGGCTATCTTCAGGCTTGGCACCGACTGGAGGATGCTCGCACGACCCTCCTTCTCATAGCGGGTCAACTCGGCATCGCTGAAGTCGGAGCGGAGAAGGGCGACATAGCGTTGCACCTCCTCGTGGTTGACACGGGTGCTCGTCAACTCCACCTTGGGGTCGGGGAGGGTGATTTCCACACGCTCGCCATCGAAGGTGACGTTTGCATCGCTGAAGGAACCGAAGTCGATGTAGCCCTTTACTGTCGCGTCGATGGGGATGGCGATGCTCCGACTGCCGGCGGGGAGGTCGAAGTCGTAGTCGAAGCCAAGGATGCTGCCTTTCAATTTCAGCTCGTCTTCGTGGGTGATGATTTTGTGTATCTTGTATTCTGTGGTGTAGAGGCGGGAGCATTTCTTGACGGTGGACACCAACTTGTCCACTTTCGCCTCGCGGCTCATTGGTTTCGGCTGCTCTTGCGGGGGAGGCGTCGTCTCAGTCTCCTTCCCACCGCAACCGGGAAGGGAGAGCAGCATGAAGACGGACAATGACACGGCCCAAAAAGGGCGAAGGGGATGGCTCATGGTCGATGGGTTTTGCTTTTGAACTGCAAACTTAATACTTTTTCATCAATTCCCATCATCATTTCTGCAAAAAATGCAACGGCTTTGCCTTTTTGTTCTACATTTTTATAGTGTCAGCACTGCAGATTTGGCATTGAATTAATGAAAAAAACAGAAAAATCATACTGTTTGCTTTGAGGATAGGAGAAAAAATGCTATCTTAGCGGCGGATTTCCCTTATTATTCACAATTCGCAATTGATAATGGCATGATGGAGAGACGCTACCCGGTGGGCATACAGACTTTTTCAGAAATCATCAAGGGAGGTTATGTGTATATCGACAAGACCGACCTGATGTGGCGAATGCAACGATTGAGCAAGTTTATCTTTTTGAGCCGTCCGCGTCGTTTTGGCAAGTCGCTGCTCACCACCACTTTGTGCTCCTTCTTCGAGGGCCGTCGCGAACTATTCGAGGGCCTCAAGGTGATGGAGTTGGAGAAGGAATGGCGCAGGTACCCCGTGCTGCACATAGACGTGAGCAGTGCAAAGGGGCAGGAAAGCAAGGAGGACTTGCGGAAGATGCTGATGTTGCAGCTTGACCCATTCGCCAAGATTTATGGTGCCAATCCTAAAGAGACCACCCCCGGCGGTGTGCTCGACGGCCTCATCCGTCGCGCTTACGAGCAGACGGGCGAACAGGTGGTGGTGGTCATCGATGAATATGACGCCCCCTTGCTCGAAGTGCTGCACGAGGAGGAGCAACTACCAGTCTTCCGTCGCGTCATGCAGGAGTTCTACCAGTGCCTCAAGGCCCGCGAGGCGATGATACGCTTCTGCTTCATCACAGGCATCACCAAGTTCTCGCAACTGAGCATCTTCTCCACCATCAACAACCTCACCAACATCTCGCTGCAGCCTGAGTTCTCCGCCATTTGTGGCATCACAGGGGAGGAGATTGACACGCAGATGCAGCCCGACGTGGAACGGCTGGCCCAACGCTACAAATGCTCGCCTGTGGAGATGCGACAAATGCTTCGCGACAAATACGACGGTTACCATTTCTCCGAAGATTCGCCCGACATTTACAACCCCTTCAGCCTGATGAAGACCTTCAACCAACGAATGCTGAAGAACTGGTGGTTTGAAAGTGGAACGCCTTCCTACCTGCTGCGTCAGTTACGCCGTTTTCGCACGGACATCACCAAGCTCGACGGGCTGGAAGTTCCTGTCTCTGCCTTCGACCAGCCCACGGAGAATATGCAGGACGCCCTGCCCTTGCTTTTCCAGAGCGGATACCTCACTATCAAGGACTATGACTTGGATGGTGATTACTATACCTTGGGCCTCCCCAATCAGGAGGTGCGCGTGGGTTTCACAGAAGGATTGCTGCCCATTGTCATAGGAATGAAGGGTGCCGACGTGCAGATGGGCTTCGCATTGCGCTTCAGAAATGCCTTGCGCTCCGGCAATACCGACCTGGCCTTGCGCGAGTTGCAAGCCTACCTGGCCGGCCTTCCTTATGTGGAGGGGTTCAAGAAGAAATTGGAGGAGGTGGCTGTGGTGGAGGGCTTCTACGAATGGTCGTTCTATCTCATTTTCTCCATGCTCAACGTGTATGTGCAGACGCAGGTGAAATGCGCCAACGGACGGGCCGACATGGTGGTATTCATGCCCGACACCATCTATGTGCTGGAGCTGAAGCTCAACGGCACGGCAAAGGAGGCCTTGGAGCAGATTGACGAAAAGGGCTACGCCTTGCGCTACGCCACCGACCCGCGCCGTGTGGTGAAGGTGGGCATCGCCTTCTCCGTCGAGCAGCGCACACTGACAGATTATTTGATTGTGGAAGATGACCGCCGTTGATTGTCATTGCAGGCCCCTCCTGCTGTTAATTGTTGTAAATCTTGATGACTGAAAAGTTATCAAATAGTCATAAGTGTGAAAAACCGTCAAATAATGTTGAATCATTAAACCTTGCCATATCCTTTTGCGTCAAACTGTCAGAATTAGATATTCAACAACAACAAAACATCACTAAAACATCTGGATTATGAAAAAGGTATTAATGATTGCTCTTATGGCGGCTTCCGTTTCCCTTACTGCCATGGCTCAGGAGCAAAACAGTCAAGAGGGAAGAAGGTTCGACCGCTCGGAGATGATCCAAAGGCGCACTGACATGATGGCCCAGAGATACGGTCTCAACGAAAGCCAGAAAATGCAACTGCTCGAGCTCAACAAGAAATACGACATGATGTCCATGGGACCAAGGCAAGGTGGAAGACCCGGACACTTCCAGGGAAATAACGGTGAGGCAAGAGGGAATGCCGGAGAAGGGCAGCGTCAGCACCGCCAAGGACCGCCGCCAACAGACAATGCCCAGGCAGGACAGGGACAGCCAAGAGGCCCAAGGCAAGGCATGGGAAGAGGACCTGGCAGGTTCGACCCGGAGAAGATGAAGGAGTATGAGGCCGGACTAAAGAGCATCATGAACGACGAGCAATTTGCCAAATACGAGGCTGACAAGCAGCAGAGGGGGCAAAGAAGGCCACCAAGAGAGGCAAATAGGGAAAATGTAGAGAAAAAGTAACCATCATAGTTTAGTTTTTGTTTACATAGCATTAGAAGGTATCAAGATTAGGATAACAGTGCCGCCCCGTGAGGGGCGGCCTTTTTTTGTTTTTTGACGCACGTCAATTATTTGCATTATTTTAGCATAAAAACCATAAAATCCTTGGCTGTGTGCCCACACAGTCGTAACTTTGCATCGTCAAAACAACAATAGAACGTTTAAAATAATATAGGATTATGGATATGTTTCTCATCGCCGTGCGCATCCTCGGAGCCATGGCACAAATCAAGGAGAAAACCCAACAGGTGTTTGCATAAGTGCAAGTGACATCAAGGTAAGGATTGTTTTTCATAAGATTAATGGTTGACTGACGGCTGCGGCGTTTCATACACCGCAGCCGTCTTTTCGTACGCTCCTCTTGCCGACAATCATGCGACTTTTTTTGTATAATCAAAAAAATATGTGTAGTTTTGCACCACAAGATGACATGATATGACAAGAATAGTTGCCATTTGCATTATTTCCATCTTCTTGATGCCACTGTCTCTCAACAAGCAAGGGGGCGTGGCAACAGGGGAGGCCGTGGCCGACGCGGGGCAATCAGTGATGAAAATGCCACGTGGAAAGGTGGTTATCGACAAAAAGGTGGAGGATATCACTGCGTCGGACGTGCTGAGCGCCTACCGACTGAAGGGCGTTGCCGTGGGTGTGCCTGTGGTGGAGAGCATCCCGAAAGACACCGTGGCGCCATTCGTCATCACTGGGGAAGGCTTGGGCTTGGTCCCGGGTTATTATGATGTGGCAAGCACCACGCAGACAAGGCTTGGAAAGGCATTCAAGGTGAAACAGGGCTTTCAAAGCAACATGCTCCTTGACATCAGTCGTGAGCATGCCAGCATGATGCTTCAGGGCGACTGCCTCAAAAAGGCTTTCGACACCACGAAAAACAGTTACCAGCACATCGACAAGGCTGCCTACGACAAGGCGGTGAAAAACCTAAAAAACAACAAGGCGACGCTCAAAACCATCGGGATGTTCAACGCACAGCGCATCAAGGACTTGCCCGCCAACTGCGCTGGACTGAAGTTGCGAAGGATTTATGCCGTACTGCCCGGAGATGGGCGTGTCAACATCAAGAAACCGGCATCTTTCGCCAAGAGCATCATCAAACTGAAAAGGGATTTTTCCATCGACGGTGAGGTCAACGGAAAGGCTGTCGGAGGTCTTTACGCCCGGTGGGGACTGATGTACACCGAGCACTCGCTCAACCTCAGGAAGATGGTGCTGCTCAAGCAGGGGGATACCTATTGGTCGATTTTCATCAACTGTGCCACAAACGTGGGGGATGATTCCCAAGAGACCGACAGCAAAGGTGTCGAGCAACTGCAAATTGACGGGTGTGTGTTCCAAGGTTTTGCATCCACAAAGGGAGACCCTTCTGGGGAGAAAGGTGCAAGGGAGTTTGACAACAGGGAGGGAAGGCAGTATGCCGGGAAATTCATCTACCTCTATTTCAAGGACAAGGACCCATGGAGAAATGGAAAACTTGAAGAGGGAAACAGGATGAAAAACCTCCTTGTAAAGGACAATTTCTTTTATGGCTCCCAATTCATCAGAAGCGAAAGGGCAAGGTTTTCTGACTCGTACCGCTTTGTCGGCAACTGTATCTTCGCTGGTTACAAGCACGACAACTACAAGGCCGGTTACTGGGTGGATGACAATGCAGGGTTCGGGTCCGCCGCAGAGTTTGTCACACATGCAAATGATACGCAGAACGATCGCAAAATGGCATATCACTCATGCCCGAAGTGGTTTGTGGACAACAAATTCTATGGGGCAGACCGCATCCTGACCAAAAGAAATGCCTACTCGCAATATTATTGCGCACTGCTCTTGGAGGGAGGGGTGGCATACGTGCTGGGAAACACGTTCAAAAACTTTGTCTCCAAGCAAACCATCAGGACGGAGGCTTACTCGCTTGACAGCACAAACATACCCAAGAACCACTATGCCATATTCGAAAATTACGACATCTATGCTTCCGTCGTCAAATTGTACTATGCCAACAACATCGTCTCCAACGTACTTACATTGTCATACGTTAGGTCGGAAACTACGGGTGTGATCATGTCAAAGAACGTCGCTGTGCCTTATGCTTATCGACCTGGCTGGAGGTATGAGAAAACCGTAAGATACATCAGTTCGTCAAAATTCACCATCGACAGGAAATGGGTGCAGGACAAGTGGGACGTCGCCGTGACTCAAGGGGAGGCTTACAACCCGGAGTTCTTCAAAAGGGGCGGCAAGTCAACATTCTTTGAATGGCGGATCAACGATGACATCGACCCCAAAACCGGCATGGTGAGGGAGGCGGACACGAAATACGAGAAGAGACTTGTGAAGTATGACCCGGCTGTGTATCAGAGCAAGCATAAAGGTGAGAAATGGTATGACCAGAGAATGGGGGAAAACCTCGACGATTTCATCACCACAAGCCTGCAATCGATAACGATGCCGCGCAGGGCTTACGCACACGACATCGTCGTGCCTGTCAATGACTACACAATCATCAACAACACCTTCGACATGGGCAGTGCAAGGCTCGGAGGGATGAAGGGCAACGGAGCACTGATTTGCGTCAACTTCACTTGCCATGGAAATACATTCAAGGCTGAGAAAATGTCATCCGACAGATGGAAGTCAACAGACAAGGACCCGGGGGTGATTGGATTTAGGGAGGCCTTCTTCGTCGTGGTGCCTTGGAACCAGTACGGAGCTGTTTATGAGAAAGATGCCGAAACAGGTAGGTACAAGAGAACGAAAAATGGGCAGAGACCATCCATCAAGGTCTTTGACAACAAGTTCACCGTGGGCGACTACCACGACGAAAACAAGCAGGTCAGGCCTACCGACGTCAAACTGCTCTTTATCAGGAAGGGATTCTCCATCCCCGACTACAAGGTGGAGGGTTCGAAGACGCCAGTGAGCGAGGGGCAGTTTGATTTCATCTTCAAAAACAACACCGTCAACAAAACCGCAGACCAGCAAGCAAACACTGTCTCTTACGAATGGAGTTAGATTTTGGGCACCATGGGGAGCATAACACCTGATTTGGCCAGACAACTTTCCTTTTTTTCATCCTTTTCGTTTGAGAACCAATTTTTTTTGTTATTTTTGCAATCAAATTGAAACAAACCTCTTGCAGCACCATGACAGAACAACAAATGAGGGCCATTTCCATTGAGGAATTGGCGACAAGTGGGAAAATCTCAAGGAAGACATACAACATACTGGTAAGGGCGAAAATGAGAAGCGTTTTCGACCTCATCAGATACAAGAGCGGAATGTCGAGGCTCTTCAGGGTCGCCGCGCCCTGTTTCAGGGAGGTGAACGCCCTCATCGACGAAGTGGAGGGAAAGGGAAGGATTGCACAGATGAGCACCTTGCTGTTCCCTCCAGAACCGGAATGGTCTGGCGGAGAGGAACTGCTCGCAGGCATCGACGAGGAGCAGTTGGAGTATCTCGAAGAGGTGTATAAAAGCGAGGTGGAGAAACTCGCGGCGAAGAAGGAAAGGGCGGCTGAAAGGCTCGCAAAGGTGCTCGCAGCTATAAGTGCAAAGGCTTTCATCCGTGACTTCCTCACGGAGGACGACGAGAGGTTTATCATGCTCAGCGATGTCAAGGAGGCCTCGTTGCCTTACCTCGACAGCATCAAGAAGGTCATGAACAAGCAGATAGAGGAGGTGGGTAAGGACGACATGCCCATCAAATACAAGCTCCTCAAACTCCACGCAGGAGGATTGCTTGACGATGACACTTTCGCTAACGACTATTTCAACCAACATGGAAGGTTGCCCATCCTGTACCTTCTTCAAAAAACCATACTCCACAACAAGGAGAAGAACAATTTCAGGGCTTTCCTGCAAAGATACGACATCTTCGGGGGGAAGGAAGAATTGGACTGGACCCCCATCGAAAGGTCCACATTCACCATCACGGCCTATTCTAATGCCATCTTCGACGCGCTCTTCACACCAGGAGAAAGCATGGCCCCGCTCGGCGACTTCATGGCACAAATGCTTGCCGACAAGGCAAACATATCGTATCTCGACAAGATGATGGAGGGAAACTTCATAGGAGAAGACGACCCGTGTTTGAATACGATGATACAAGAAGAGCAAGTGACCATGCAACCCAAATGCATCATCGCCATGATGGGAAAATGGATGCCTCAATGGCTCGTTTGCCTCGGAGGGTACACCAGAAACCTCAGTTCCGCCATGGAAAACAGGTGGAAAAACACATTCCTCGTCAGGAAGGAGTTGCTCGACAATGTGAATATGGAGAGAGAACTGTGGATGTTCAAGGACAACGTCGTGGAACAAAGCAAGGAGCGGTATGCCATGGACTTGGACGAGTATGTGAAGGAAAGGGTGTGCCACCTCAAACATAATGGGAACTTGGAGATGGTGAACACGGTGGAGTTGCCCGCGTGGACGCCTCTGTTCAAGCGCATCGTCATCGACGAACTCGAACTGGAAGTGGAGGAAAACGGATGGGTCGTCATTCCTCAGAAACGGGACAAATCCCTCGCTGACAGGTTGTACCACATCCTTGACACCAGGAAACAGGCCATGACACTCGACGAACTCACCGCAACCATCAACTCCGACGGGGGGAGAAGGTATGTGAGGGCTTCTGTGTCATTGGCACTCAATAGGGATGACCGCTTCCAAGGGAGCGGGAAAAAGGGATGGTATGCTCTTGAAGTGTGGAAATTGCCTTTCTTCGGAAGCAACGCTGACATCGTGGCACAACTGCTCGAGGAAAGCGGAAGACCCATGAAGGGAGACGAAATTGTTGCCATCTTGTCCAAGTTTGAATACAACAAGCAGTTCTCAAAGGGTGACTTGTCATCGGTATTCCTCAACGGAAAGGACAGGTTTGTCAAATTGGCCCCCAACTTCTTCGGCCTGGCCGGAAAACAATATGATGAA
>CADBBP010000018.1:0-38791 GCA_902792855.1 uncultured Prevotellaceae bacterium | reverse complement strand
CCCCACGTCGAGCCGGAAGAAGCTCTTGCTACCGACGTTCCAGACGAACTGCTCGGCATCTTTGCTTTGGAAGAAGCCCCCGAAGAAACCAAGCAGGAGGAAACTCCTACCGCCACGGAACCGGAGGAAACTCCCATTGCCACGGAATCGGAGGAAACTCCCGTCGCCACGGAACCGGAGGAAGCTCCTGTCGCTACGGAACCAGAAGAGGCTCTCGCTACCGATGTTCCAGATGGACTGCTCGGCATCTTTGCATCAGAAGAAGCTCATGAAGAGGCCAAGTCGGAGGAAGCTCCCATCGCTGCAGAACCGGAAGAAGCTCTTGCTTCCGATGTTCCAGATGAACTGCTTGGTATCTTTGCATTGGAAGAAACTCCCGAAGAGACCAAGTCGGAGGAGACTCCCATCGCTGCAGAGCTGGAGCAAGCTCCCACCGCAATAGAACCAGGGGAGGTTCCCGTCACCACGGAGCCGGAGGAGGCTCTTGCTGCTGATGTTCCCAATGAATTGCTTGGCATCTTTGCCATGGAGGACACGCCCATAGCCACCGAGCCCCAGGAGCCTCTTTCATCAGAGGAGGATGTCCCCGTTGCTACAGAGCCCCAGGAGCCTCTTTCATCAGAGGAGGATTTCCCCATTGCTACAGAGCCACAAGAAGCTCTTTCGCCGGAGGCAGTGGAGGAAACAATTCCAGAAGAGGAAGAAATGTTTCAGGGTGAGGAGGAATGGCAATGGATGTGTGCCAATGTCATGGACTTCGTAAGGAAAAACGGGAGGGAACCCCTCGAAATGTTCACCGCAGAGGTGGAACTGGCAGCATGGCTCGCCACGCAGAAGGAGGCCATGCGTCAAATGAAACTAAACGAAGACCAATGTGCTAAACTTCTCGAAATAAGAGACTTCCTATGGTAAGGAAAGCCTTTTAAGGAGAGCCGTTCTCACGATGGCTCTCCATAGGTTTACACTTGCTAAGAGTTTAATAGACTTTGGCTTTTTTTAGTTCGTTCTGAAGGAATGAGTACACATATCCGGGACTTTGATAATAAAGTCCTGTGTCATCATCTTGCAAACGCTCGAAAGTCTCAGAAGTGTAAAGCACATCAATTGCTTCTTGTGGGGAATAATGATAGTCATCCACAAGAAAACTTGCCAAATCCATGCATAAATCGTCTTTTAGAACTTGTATCTGGCTGGGAGTGAGTCTTTTTTTCATAGCCGCTTTAATTGTTGTAATGCAAGATTGGTACCAAAATAATATTGAAAAGTAATGCCCTTGGCATACTTCAGTTCTTCTACCAAACGAGACAACGAAATGACGCCACCTTCGTAACGTCTCAGCTGATAAGTAACACCATCATCTGCTATAGGGCCATAAACAATGTCGTAGTCGTGTATGGGATGGATATTGTTCCTATCACGATTGGCAAGCACGAATAATGCCCATTCTTCACAATAGTCGGGAAAGCTTAAAACTTTCAGTTCGCTATTTTGAAGCATTGATTCGTCAAAGAGGAATTCTGTAATCTCAGCCTTTCCTTTTTGTGTTTGCTTGACTTTTTGAAAAGCCATGTCCCAGGCTTGTTGCTTGTCGGAAGAAAGATAGAAACCTCGTCCAAAATCCTTGAAGGGTTTGGAATGAGACAAATCGGGTTGCTCAATCTTCATGTTTGATCCATGGTAGAGGCGTATCATCGAAGTTCCCCTCCATTGTTTGCGCATACCTGGGTCAACGACTCAATGGTGTCGGCAAATGGTAGGGTATGCAGGATGCCATAATGATTTAGAAGATGTTCAGTACCTTTGAAACGTTTCAGATAGGCGTATGCTTGCCGAGGGTGTATGCCATAATGAGCAGCAAACTCGCTAATGAGTGCCACTGTATAGCCAATATAGTTCTTCTCTTCACGTGTCATGTAATCTCTTTTATGAGTTCCATACCTCCTTTTTTATCCCACAGAACTTATGATAACCAGTTTATGGAAGTGGAGCAAGGTTTGGTGGCATTTAAACTTTACTGCAAAGGTAGGAATTATTATCCATATTTGCAATCTTTAAGTCAAACATATTTTTATAGATTACTTTTCTTTTCGTGTCAAACAGGCCAATCTGGATGGGGTATGTTGTTCATGTAAAAGTGCTCCAATAATTGTACTTCCAAAAATCTTTTTCGGAAAAGTCATTTTTAACATTTCCCATGGACATTTCTCAATCATTATTGTTACTTTTGCACTCGATGACGGGAATATCTGCCGTCTGTATGTAATATTGGAAATGTAAATGAGATTAGGTAAGAGAATTTTGTGGTGGATTGGCCGCTTCAAGTATGTCATTGTGGTGGTCGGAGGTGTGCTGCTCATCACCGTCCTTGGTGAGAACAGCATGTTGCAGCGCTATCGCTATGCAAGGCAGATAGCCGAATTGGAAGATGAGATAGAGCGACAGGATGCGAGATTTGTACAGGACTCCATTCGTCTGGTGGAGATGGAGCGCAATCCGGAGGAGGTGAGGAAGATTGCCAGGGAGAGATATTTCATGAAGGCTGCCGACGAGGACATCTTCGTCCTTAGCGACGAAATAAAAGACGAAGACGACCATGCGCCAATTAAGCAGAATTGAGACAGTCGTCTTTCTTGTTGGTGGCATCCTGATGGCCATCGGGGCAGGGTGCTGTGCTTTCCTATGGCACGGAGACGTGTTCGCATGGGTCTATCTCCTCGGTGCTGTGCTCTTCGTCGCCATGCAGGCGAGGCAGAGATATGAGGGCAGCAATCCTACGGTGAAGAGGCTGCGCCGTATCATGCTTGCTTCAGGGGTGTTTTTCATCCTCGCAGGGGTGCTCATGGTGGACACCCACATGCATTTCATCGCACGGTTCATGACCTACCACAACTACATCGCATACGTCTATAACAAGTGGGTCATGTTCTTGCTCGCTGGAGCCATCTTGCAGATGTATTCCACCCATAGAATTTCAAACGAATTGCAAAAAGATTGAAAAAAACATAAAAAATGACCTTCTTTGCCGTTAAAAAGGTAGAAAAGTTTTCCCACATCGATAATTGATGTTATTTTTGTGTGTGGAAATTATCTTGAGTAAAGAAAATGAATAAAAATCTCCAAATACTCACCCTTCTTTTTACCGTAGTTGGGTTGTCATCGTGCCTCAATTCATACAACATCGATGGCTCCGCCGACCATTCCGGGCTTGACAACAGCAAGGTTTATCTCAGAATCGCCAAAAACGACCAACTGAAGGAAGTGGACTCTACGGAAGTCGTACATGGAAAGTTCGGCTTCTCGGGGACGACCGACTCCACCAGGGTGGCCTACCTCGTCAGCGACGGCTTCATCATACCGTTGGTCCTCGAAGGGGGAGACATCACCGTGAAGGTCAACAAGGACCGGAAGTCATGGGGTGGAACAACCCTCAACGACAAACTTTACAAGTTCTTTTCCACGCACGACAGCCTCACCATGAAGCTCGACGACCTCGAGCATGAATACACGCTCGCATTCATGGACGGAGAGGATATGCGAAACGATGTCATACCAAGGCTTTCCAGAAGGCATCAGGAAATCATTGCGTGCATGGACTCACTCTTTACCGAGTCTGTCACAGAGAATTTCGACAACATCCTCGGACCGTTCATCTTCATGGTCTATGCCCAGGGCCAGCGTTTCCCGGAAATGAGCCCTTGGGTGGTGGACATCATGAGCAAGGCTTCTGACAAGTTCAAGAACGACCCTGACGTGAAGAGATACATCGACGAGGCGCAAAGGATACAAAACCAGGCCAACGGACTGGAAAGTCCGGCTCCCGCGGCAGCGGCTGCACCACAGCCGCCTACGCCCAACGAAATGGCTGCTCCGGCTATAGACTCCACAAAGGTGGAAAAGGCGGACACCACCAACACAAAGCAAAAGAAATGACCTTGCCATGCTTACCCTGCTCCACGACGCCGATATTGTAAACGAGGGGAGGATGTTCAAGGGAGACCTTGTCATCCTTGACGATTGCATAGAGGGCATTTACGAGCATGGCGACACCCCACGTTTGAATTATGATGCATCCATAGATGCCTCAGGCTGCGTAGTCATGCCTGGGGTCATCGACACCCATGTGCATTTCAGGGAACCGGGTCTGACCCACAAGGCCGACATCGAAAGCGAGAGCAGGGCGGCGGCCTGGGGCGGGGTCACCACGTTCTTCGACATGCCCAACACCGTGCCGCAGACGACATCGCTGGAAGCACTCGCCGACAAGTTTGATAGGGCGAGGCGGACGAGCCATGTCAACTACTCCTTCTTCTTCGGGGCCACAAACGACAACATTGACCTGTTCCCTCTGCTCGACAAGCACAAGGTGCCGGGAATAAAGCTTTTCATGGGTTCTTCCACCGGAAACATGCTCGTTGACAAGGTGGAGGCGCTCCAGCGCATCTTCAGGGAGGCGCCATTGCCCATCGTCGCTCATTGCGAGGACACGGAGGAAATCAATCGAAGGATGCGCGAGGCCGTGGAAGCATACGGCGACGACCCACCCGTGGCCTTGCACCCCAAGATACGTTCCGCAGAGGCGTGCATCATGTCGACCACACTCGCCACGAAGCTCGCCAGGGCTTGTGGGGCGAGGCTTCATGTGGCCCATGTCTCCACACGCGACGAACTGCAACTGCTCGACAGGTGGAGTGAAGGCGAACCGCCACCACTCATCACCGGAGAGGCAGTTGTGCCGCATCTCGTTTTCACTGATAAAGACTACGCCACACGCGGCGCCTTGGTGAAATGCAATCCCGCTGTGAAAACGGCGGAAGACCGTGATGCGCTGAGAAAGGCGCTGACAACGGGAGGCATCTCCACCGTGGCCACCGACCACGCCCCACACCGCAGGGACGAGAAGGAGGGGGGATGCCGGAAGGCGGCTTCGGGAATGCCCATGGTGCAGTTCTCGCTCATCGCCATGCTCAGGCTCGTGGACGAGGGATGCCTCGGCCTGCCCACTTTGGTGAGTCTCATGTGCCACCACCCGGCAACACTCTTCGACATCCACAAGAGGGGATACCTCAGAAAAGGATTCAAGGCCGATGTCGTCGTGGTGAGAAAGGGAAGGCCATGGACGCTGAGCAACGCCGACGTGCAGAGCAAGTGTCAATGGACGCCGCTCGCCGGGGATGTGTTTGCCTGGAGGGTGGAGCATGTGTTCTGCAACGGGCACCATGTGGTCTGCCACGACCGCTTCGACCCCGAGTCAAGGGGCGAGGAGGTGCGCTTCAGGATGACGATGCCATGAGGGTGGTGAGGAAATACGGCGTGGCACAGGTGGCGCCATACGTCAACTGGCTCTATTTCTACCACGCTTGGCAGATGGGAGGAAAAAGGAGAGGGGAGAGAGAGGAACTAAGGGCCGACGCCGAAGGAATGCTAAGGCATTTCGACATGCATTACCACACCAAAGCCGTCGTGGCCCTCTTCAATGCAGCGGCAGAGGGTGATGACATCCTCTTGGAGGGTGGGGTTAGAATCCCCATGCTCAGGCAGCAGACACCGGAAGGCAACGGCGAATGCCTCTGCTTGGCTGACTTCGTGGCACCTGCCACAAAAGGGTGGAGCGACAAGGTGGCTGTCTTTGCCGCCACCGTGGACCCCATGATGGAAAACGAACCTTCGGACGACCCCTACTACAGGATGCTCGCACAGACACTGGCCGACCGACTTGCGGAGGCCACAGCGGAGCGGTTGCATGAGGAGGTGAGAAAGCATCTTTGGGGATACGCGCCGGACGAGCGACTCTCCATCGAGGAGTTGCATGCCGAGAAGTTCCAGGGCATCAGGCCCGCCGTGGGGTACCCGGCAATGCCCGACACCAGCATCAACTTCATCATCGACCGCCTCATCGACATGGGGGAGGTGGGAATAAGGCTCACCGAAAACGGGGCCATGAGGCCGCATGCCTCCGTCTCCGGCCTCATGATAGCGCATCCGGAGGCCAGGTATTTCAACCTGGGGAAAATAGGAACGGACCAACTCGCCGATTACGCACGAAGGAGAGGGATGCCTTTGGAAATGGCACGCAAATTCCTCGCCACGAGCATCGGCAATACATAAACCACTCACGCTTTTCGAATGATAGCAAGAGCTTTGCTGCTGTTTGTCGCGCTCATTTTGCTGCCCGACATCAGCATCTACCAACGATATATCGCTCACCGTGCTCCATGGTGGGCCAAATGCTTGTGGTGGGTGCAGATGGTGGCCATGCTCGCATGTGTGGCGGCACTCGCCAACTGCCGTGACTTCACACCACATCCGCAGACATTGCTCAATGTATTCCTTTTCATCACTGGCGTGTATCTCGTACCCAAATTGCTCTTTGTCATGGCTGCTGTGACTGGCAGGTTGGTCAAGGCCGTCACCCACACAAAGACCAACTGGGGGGTGCCGGTGGGAATAGTGCTAAGCCTCCTGGCTGTCTATGTCACGGTCTATGGTTCGACGGTGGGATTCAACAAATTGGAGGTCAGGAGAGTGGACTTCGCATCAGAAAGACTGCCCGAAGCATTCGACGGATACCGCATCGTGCTCTTTTCCGACGCACATGTGGGAAGCTATACTGGAAGCAGTTACCACGTGCTCGACGATGCCGTGGACAGCATGCTCGCACTCAAGCCCGACGTCATCTTCAACCTTGGAGACATCCAAAACACGGAGCCGGGGGAAATAGCGGAAAGATTGCCCACCCTCTCAAGGCTCAAGGCCCGAGATGGCGTGATTTCCGTGCTCGGCAACCACGACTACTCCAAATACATCGGAGGGACACTTGAGGAGAAACTCCAGGCGGAGGAGCGAACGAAGGCATTGCAAAGGAGCATGGGATGGAAACTCTTGCTCAATGAGCACACCTTCATCAAACTTGGGGCAGACAGCATCGTCATCGCCGGCATGCAGGGAAATGAGGAACTTGGAGTGGACCGGGGGGTGTGCAACTACGAGAACACCATCAGGGGCATTCCAAAAGGGGCGTTCACCATCGTCCTCGCGCACAATCCGCTCCACTGGAGGGATTATGTCGTGCCTTACATCGACGCACCACTCACACTCTCCGGGCATACCCACGGGGGGCAGGTCAGCCTCTTCGGCCTTTCCACCACAACGTTCAAGTTCACCGAGGATAATGGGATGTACCAAATCGGTGACAAGAGCCTTTTCGTCACTGCCGGACTGGGAGCGCTCATACCCTTGCGGTTCAACGTCACCGGGGAGGTGGTGCTTGTCACACTGCACAAGAAATAAACGCATTACAACCATCATGTCATGAAATACCTTTACAGAGTCTATCAATTGTTCATCGCATTGCCCATCATCGTGGTCTATACCATCATCACCGCCATCATGATTATCGTGGGATGCGCCATCGGAAACGCCCATTTCTGGGGATATTACCCCGGTAAATGGTGGGGGTGGCTCATCATCAAGGTGCTGCTCCTACCTGTCACCGTTGAGGGGAGGGGAAATGTGGAGAAGGACAAGTCATACGTCTTCGTGGCCAACCACCAGGGGGCGTTCGACATCTTCCTCGTTTACGGCTTCCTCAACAGGAACATCAGATGGATGATGAAATACCAAATCCTGAAAATACCATTCGTAGGAGCGGCATGCAAGGCTTCCAAGCAGATACTCGTGGACAAGAGGGGACCAAAGAAAATCAAGGCGACATACGACCATGCAAGGGCAATGCTCACAGGAGGAACCTCTCTCATGGTGTTCCCCGAAGGGGCAAGAACCTTCACCGGGCACATGGCGCCGTTCAAGAGGGGGGCTTTCATGCTTGCCGACGAGTTGCAACTGCCTGTCGTGCCAATCACCATCAACGGTTCGTTCAACGTCATGCCAAGGATGAGGGACTGGCATTTTGTAGAGTGGCATCCCCTGCGACTCACCATACACCAACCCGTGTATCCCTTCGACCAGGGGCCGTCCAACGTCAACTCCGCCATGACCGACAGCTACAGTTCCGTCATGTCGGCTCTCGTGCCGGAGTACCAGGGGACGGTGGAAAATCCTGACCAGTAAATGAGATACCTGATAACATGTAGAACCTAAAAAAAAGAGAACATGAGAAAAATATTAGCATGCTTGTTGGCTGCCATGGGATTGTCATCGGCCTGTGGGCAGCAGAATTTCGAGAACACCGACGTGAAGGGCTTCGCTCAGTTGATGGAAAACCCCGATGTCGTGCTGCTCGACGTAAGAACACAACAGGAGTATGATGAAGGGCATCTGCAAGGAGCCATGCTCATCGACCAGGGGCGCGAGGACTTCATGCAGGTGGTCAAGGATGTCATCCCCGCCGGGAAGAAGATTGCCGTGTATTGCAGGAGCGGGAGACGCTCGGCAAACGCAGCTGAAAAACTGGCAGGACAGGGTTATGTGGTGACCAACCTCAAAGGGGGAATCCTCGCATGGAAGGAAGCCGGAATGGAGGTGGAGACAGGTAAATATGAGACTGACGTCTTCAAGACCAAGAGTGGGAAGACCCTGAAATTCCACGCCCTCGTCCACGCAAGCATTCGCCTGCAATACGATGGGAAGGAGGTGATGATCGACCCCGTGGTCAAACTCGGTGACAAAACCATCGACTACTCCGCCATGCCCAAGGCCGACTACATCTTTGTCACGCACGAGCATGGGGACCATTTCGACAAGGAGGCCATCAAACAACTTTCCGGCGACAACACGAAACTCGTCACCAACAAGCGATGCGCCGACATGCTTGGATATGGCAAGGTGATGGCCAATGGCGACGTTGCCACGCTCGATGACTTCACCGTTGAGGCTGTCCCGGCATACAACACCACCGAGGGGAGGCAGAAGTTCCATCCCAAAGGAAGGGACAACGGATACATCATCACCATCGACGGCGTCAGGATTTATGTTGCAGGGGACACCGAGGACATTCCCGAAATGGCGAATGTCAAGGACATTGACATCGCTTTCATGCCATGCAACCAACCTTACACCATGACCACCAACCAGCTCGTCAACGCTGCAAAGGTTGTCAAACCCAAAGTCCTCTTCCCCTATCATTATGGGAAGACGGACGTGAAGGAGGTGCCGGCACAACTCAAGGAGGACGGCATAGACGTGAGAATCAGGCATTACGAATAGGACGTATAAAACTTCTTGCAAGATGAAAATACAAAAACACCTGCCACTCGTGCTGACGGTGCTGTGCATGGCCGCATTCGCCGCATGTCTCATCGTCTTCGAGAGCGACTACCTGTGGAAGATGCAGGAACTCGACCTCTTCCTTTACACACCGCTCTTCTTCCAACAGAAGATGGTGGTGGCGGGAGGATGCTTGTCGTGGCTCGCTACCTATTTCACACAGTTCATGTATCATCCGTGGATAGGAGTGCTGATGCTCGCCGCATGGTGGGTGTTGCTCGTGTTCATCTCTGCAAAGACTTTCCGCGTGTCGGCCAAGTGGCTGACCATCCTGCTCATTCCAGTGGCATTGCTGCTCGTCATCGACGTGTCGCTCGACTACTGGATGTATTACATGAAACTAAGGGGCTACCTCTTCATGCCCACCATCGGCGTGACGGCGGCGGTGGCGCTCGTGTGGCTCTTCAGGGCCATCACTGCCAAGTATTTCATCAGGACGGTATTCCTCGCCATCGTCACTTTCGCAGCATACCCGCTCATGGGCTTCTACGGACTGCTCGCCATTGCGCTCATGGCATTGCTCGCATTCCGTCTCGACGACATGACGAAGACGGCGAAGGTGGTCAATTGCGTTGTGGCAGTCATCCTCATCTTCGCGGTGCCGCTGCTCTTCTACCGGTACGTCTATTACCAAACCAACCTCCTCAACATCTACTGGACGGCTCTGCCCATCTTCTGCCTACAGGAGGAATTCAAGCAATACTACATACCTTATTATCTCTTGGTGGCTTTCTATGTCATTCTTGCCTTGGCAGGTGGTGTGCGGCGGAAGGCAAAGCCGGCGAAGACGTGGCTGTGGGCTGTGGCGCAAGTCTGCCTCATAGCGGCCATCGCCTATGGCGTGTGGGCCGCTTGGTACAAGGATGACAACTTCCACAAGGAACTTGCCATGGAGCGGTGTCTGGAAGATGCCGACTGGCAGGGGATTATCGACGTGGCGAAGGAGGTGGGGGAAGAACCTACGCGTGCCATGCTGATGATGAAAAACCTCGCCCTATTCAGGGAGGGGCGCATAGGCGACGAGATGTACCACTATTGCAACGGTTCGAAGAAATGCAACACGCCCCTCACCGTCAGGATGATGCAGGTAGTGGGGAAGCCGCTCTATTTCAACTACGGATTGCTCAACTTCTGTTATAGATGGTGTACCGAGGACGGGGTGGAGCACGGATGGAGGATAGAATATCTCAAATACATGGCCAAATGCTCGCTGCTCAACGAGGAATGGCAACTCGCCGAAAAATACATCAACCTCCTCAAAAAGACCAAGTATTACAAAAAATGGGCCATCGAGCAGGAAAAGTTCTTGAGAAACAAGAAGGCTTTGTTGGCCGACAAGGAGTATGGGGCCGTTGCGCATCTCATGGGCTATGAGAGCACGCTTAACAGCGACAACACCATCGTGGAGCAGTTTGTCATGAACCATTTCGCAAATCACGACTCCGACGACCCGCTCATGCAAGAACTGACGCTCGTAGGTGCTTTGTGGAAGAAGGACATACAGACTTTCTGGCCACATTTCTTCCACTACGCTGAACTACATAAAGGGCAACACATCCCAATACACTACCAAGAGGCTGCCTACCTCTACGGGCACCTCGAAAACCAGGTGGACATCAGCAGGATGCCGTTTGACCCCGTCGTAAGGACTACCTACGACAATTTCATGCAAAAGGCCCAACAATACGCTGGCATGTCGGAGGAAACCTTGCGCGACCTCTTCAAGTCGGAATTTGGACACACCTTCTATTACGATTATTTCCTCAACAGAAACCAGCAGTTATACTAAGCCCCATCATTTGCGGTTCTCCGCAGGCATCGGCTCCCCCGATGCAAAACCAAATAGAAAATGAAAACAACGCACATCACCCTCCTCATCATGGCGCTTGCCCTCGCCGCTTGCAGTGGCGTCAAGGTGCCCGGGCAATATACAAAGTCTGATAAACTACCCTCCATCTATCCCGACTACAGGGAGGTGACCATCCCCGTCAACATAGCCCCGCTCACCTTTGAGATGGACGCACCGTCGGAGGAGATGGTGGCACGCTTCTCTTTCGAGGGGATGGAGATGCTCTGCGGTGGCGACGCGGCACGGCCCGACTTCAATGAATGGCGTGAAATGACAGAGAAGGCAAAGGGAAAGGACATTCAGGTGGAAGTCTTCGCGAGAAACAACGGGGAGTGGACGGCTTACAAACCCTTCCACATCCATGTCTCGCCCGACAGCATCGACCCATACATCTGCTACCGCCTCATCTCACCCTCATACGTGGCATACGAAGAACTCACCATCAACCAACGATGCCTGGAAAACTACGACGAGCGCGTGGTCTATGACAACATGCTTTGCGGAACGGAAAAGAGCGGACAGTGCATCAACTGCCACAATTTCCAGCAATACAACCCGCAGAGAATGCAGTTTCACGCAAGGCAGCAAATGGGGGGGACGGTCATCGCATACGATGGGAAACTGAGGAAAATCAATATGCGCAACGACTCCATCCTCTCTGCTGGTGTCTATCCCGCATGGCATCCTTGGCTGCCTCTCATCGTCTATTCCACCAACAAGACCGAGCAGGTCTTCCACACGCGAGACCTCAATAAAATCGAGGTCTTCGACGAGGCAAGCGACATCATCGCATACAATCTTGAAACCAACGAGGTGACCAACTTGGAGAACGACCCGGAGGAGTTCGAGGTGTTCCCCTTCTGGGCTCCTGATGGAAAGACGCTCTATTACTGTAGCGCGCATTTCGAGTTCCCCGACACCTTCTCACACTCCCTGCAGGTCATTTACCGGGCAAAGGAGGTGAAATACAACATCTACAAGAAGGAGTTCGACCCGCAGAACGGGAAGTTTGGGCAAAGACAACTTGTCTTCAATGCCGACTCGCTTGGCATGAGTGCGACGCTGCCGAGAATCTCTCCCGACGGTCGCTTCCTCATGTTCACGTTGGGGGAATACGGCTGCTTCCACATCTGGCACCGTGACGCCGACTTGTGGGTCATCGACTTGACCACCGGGCAGAAGAGGGCCATGGACGAAATCAACTCCGACAACACCGAAAGCTACCATTCTTGGTCGAGCAATGGTCGATGGGTCGTCTTCAGTTCCAGGCGAGACGACGGAGGATACACGCGCCCGTTCATCGCGCACATCGACAAGGACGGAAAAGGCTCAAAACCCTTCGAACTGCCCCAGCAAGACCCCGACTACCACCGTCAATTCCTCAAGAGCTACAACATCCCGGAATTCATAAAAGGTCCCGTCACATTCTCGCCACAAGACTTCGCCGACATCCTCAAAACGGATGGCGAGCCTGTGAAATACAAGCCCCAGCAGAGCCCATAGCCCCTCAGAGGACTATAGGATTTTATAGGACTCCCTAGGATTTCCTAGGACTCTCTAGGACTCCCTAGGACTCCCTAGGATTTCCTATGCCATCCTATGATTTCCTCTATCCTCCTCTGTCCTCCTCTTCCTTCCTATCCCCTGCAACTATTCTAAATCACTCATACACCAATGAAAAAGTATTTTTCTTTCTTTTCTGCACTGGTCGCAGCTACGGCTGTCCACGCAGCGGTCATCACCGTAACCGTGAGCGACACCCAATATCAGACCATCACTGGATTTGGTGCTGCCGCGTGCGATGGGGCCATGTGTCCTTTCGGCACTGACACACAACCTGTAAAACTGCTCTACGGACCCTCTTCCAAAATTGGGTTGAACATCATGCGCATGGAAATCTCTCCAAACTTCGTAGGCGACATTGTCGTCCCTGAGTGGAACAACTGGGACTCCCCTTATGACTGGAAGGGCTCCTTGCCATCGGCAAAGATTGTCAAGCAGCGCGGGGGCATCGTCTTCGGAACACCTTGGTCGCCTCCAGGAGATTACAAAACCAACGGAACGGCCCAAGGGGGCAACAGCGATGACCAAGGGAACAAGCGCGGCGAACTGAGGCAGGACTGCTACGAGAAGTTTTTCCCGTGGCTGAACACGTTCCTGCAGTATATGAAGAAGAACGGCGTAAACGTTGATGCCGTCTCCATCCAGAATGAACCCGACTGGTGGGTGAGCTATTCCGGATGTCTCTATACACCGCAGCAGCAACTCAACCTTGTAAAAAACCATGCACACATGCTCGACAGGGAGACATACAATGGGGTGCGCCTCATCAGTGCAGAGCCTCTCGGCTTCGACCCCAATTATTCCAATCTGCTCTTGCAAGATGAGGTGGCACGCGACCAAATCGACATCATAGCAGGGCATCTCTACGGGCATCCACCTCTTGTTAACATGAAGAATGCTGCAGTATTGGCTGCCAAATATGGGAAAGAAGTGTGGATGACGGAGCATTCCGTGACTGACAATATCGACCATCTGCCCAACTGGCACGAGCAACTGCTTTTCGCCGAGGAACTGAACGAATGCATGCTGGCTGGTTGCACGGGTTACATCTATTGGTACATGCGTGCTCACTGGGCATTTGTTGGGACGGGTGAGTCGAAGTACAATCCCGGCAACACAAAAAACACTTTGTTGCCTCGTGCATACGTCATGTCGCACTTCTCCAAGCATGTCACGGGTTCCACTCGCTTGGGAACCACGGCCAGTGTCAACACCGGCACCAACTCGGCTTTCGAGACATCTGCATACATCAAGGGCGACTCGCTCATCGTTATGGCCATCGACACTACCAAGTATGCACACGACCTGAAGCTCAAACTGCCCTGCAAGGTGAAAAGCGGCACACACCTGCTCTCTACTGCCAATGATGCGCTCTTGCAGGAGTCGCCTATCGACATTAGC
Organism: uncultured Prevotellaceae bacterium; assembly: GCA_902792855.1. GTDB lineage: Bacteria > Bacteroidota > Bacteroidia > Bacteroidales > Bacteroidaceae > Prevotella. The sequence goes on along the minus strand of CADBBP010000018.1, from coordinate 24,756 downwards.
GAGCCGGTGGAAGAATTGATTGTCCCACTTCCGGCACGTAGTCTGAACACCTATATTTTCATCATCGATCGTGAGAGTGCAGCCATCAAAGGCTTGGCACAAACAAAACGCGCCGCTCGCAAGACCTATTACGACCTGAGCGGGCGTCGGCTTGACACCCCTCGTGGCCTTTGCATCGAGAGAAGCGATGATGGCTCTTCCCGAAAAGTGTTTATAGAGGATTGATAGTCCCTACAGTAACGATAGCTACTATATGAAAATCTCCCCTGCCAGACGGCGGGGGAGATTTTTAGTATAAGGAGTAGGGCCTCAGAAGCCGATGGCTCCGTTCCATTTCATATACCAGTTTTCCTTTTGGGTCAGGTCTGACTTGATTTCGCTGCGCACCACGTCGGCGTTGGCTGCGCCGCGACGGGCATAGACCTTCTCGGCCATGAACTGCCCCGGATTGGCGGAGCGCATGGCAAAGCGCATGATGTCGTAGTAGCGGGTGCCCTCGTATGCAAACTCCAACGCGCCTTCCGTGAGGATGAGGTCATCGACGAAGGCTTGAAGGTCGGGCGTCTGCTCGCGCTCGCTGCGAAGCGTGTCAACAGGCAGCCGGTAAAACTCGTTCATCGGGGTGAAACCGCTGCCACGGCTGTGCATGCCCATCGTGTTGGCATTGCGACCAAATGCACCACCGCCGCTGCTCGTCAGGTAGTCAACGGTGAACTCGATGTAACGCGAGTCGGGGAAACTGAATTGGTCCAAGAAAGCGAAGTCGCTCTCGCTGCCGTCCATGTCATACATGTAGCTGTACACATCCTCCACGATGGCGGAGTTGGTAAGGCCGCGTGAGAGAATGAGGAAGGCCATGCGGGGATAGCCTGCTTGGTTGAGGGCCTCTGCCATGCGGAGATAGACCATTTGGCGGCGATAGATATGCACGTTGCGTGTGAGGTATTTGTCGAGGGTCGTCACTTCCGTTATGTCACCCGTCATCTTGTCGGTGAGACGCCTTTCGGTGCAATACGATGTGAGGCGAAGGTCTCCACTGCGATGATAGGGCAGACCTTTGGGAGAGTAACTCACCGTCATGCCGTTCTCGCCTACAAGACAATATTCCTGGGCTTCTGATATTTCCTCCATACGAGGGGATAGGCTGATGCTCGGCTTGTTGTTGTTGTAGTCGGTGACAGTGAAGAGGTTGCGCATCTGGCTGTAGTTGCCCTCGGCGGGAATGGAGTCACAGGGAATCATGGTAATTAACTCCGCTTCTGTAGAATAGGACTCGTATAAGAAATTAGATACCCATGTAACATCTTGTAATTGATCCCAGGAACTGCTGCCCGTCATCCAATAGTTTCGATCCGTGCCGGTGGGGTAAGTCTCATTATCGCCGTTGCGCTCGGAGATGTACTTGTAGTAGCGCAGGGCCGATTGCTTGAAACTCTCCTTGTTTCCCGAAGCACTGCCGTGCCACAGGTAGAGGTCGCCAAGAACAATGTTGATGGGGAAGTAGAAAAAGCGGCTGTCTGTGAAGCGGATGGTGCCGTATTTCGGATAGTCGCGGCCGTAGCGCTCGGCCAGGGGAAGGAGGTCGCTGATGAAATACTCTGCCACCTGCGCAATGTCATAGCGTGGATAGGTCTTCTCAGCCTCCTCCTTTGTCAGGATGGGTTCTGTGACGAAGGGCACCGAGCCGTAGTTGATGACCAACTGCAGGTAAGTCCAGGCACGGATGGCCTTCACAGCGGCATACTCGCGCATAAAGATGTACTCGTTGCGGTTGTCCTTCAACGCCGTGTCGGCATGGGCGATGAAATAGTTGCAGTTGTTGATGACAGCGTAGTAGTCGCGAGGGCGGTTGTACATATTGTCGGGGCCGATGTTGAACTCCGACACATCGCGCAAGTCGCTGCTGGCAACGCTCGTCAGTGTGCAAAGGTCGCCACGCACCTCGCCAAGGAGGATGGTGCGGTCGGCAATGGCCTGAAGCTTGTTCCAAATGCCCGTCAAACTATACATCGAGTCGGTGGGGTTGGTCAATTTGCGGTTCTCCGTGTATATCACATGGTCGGACTCCTGGTCAAAGAAATCGGAGCAGCTGCTCAGGGTGGAGAGCAGGCAAACGGAGCTGAAGAATATGATGAGTTTTTTCATAATCGTATGGGCTTTGAGGGTTAGAGATTGATCTTCATACCAGCCACCACGGAGCGGCTTTGACCGATGCGGCCCAAGTCGATGCCTTGGCCGATGACGGAGGAAGTCATGGTGAACTCAGGGTCGCTGCCAAGGTACTTGGAGAAGGTGAGGAGATTGTTGCCCTGCACCCAGAATTGCAAGCCTTGGATGAACTGTGACTTCAGGGGCAACTCATAGCTCAGCGTCACCGTCTTCAGGCGTAGGTAGCTGCCATCCTCTATCCAACGGTCGCTGAAACGAGCGTTGCCCATCGGGTCCTGGAAGGCTAAGCGGGGAACGTCGGTCTGCTGACCCTCCACCTGCCAGCGGCGCGTCATGGCTGTGGTCTGGTTCATGAAGCGGCTGCCGCTCTCCAACTGTTGGCGCATGTAGTTGTAAACATCGTTGCCCATGGAGTAAGTGAAGCGAACGTCGAGGCGCAGGCGTTTCCAGTTCAACGTGGTGAAGATGTTGCCATAGAAGTCGGGATTCGGGTCGCCTATCACCTTCCGGTCGTTCTCGTCGATGCGCCCATCGTTGTTCAAGTCGGCGAAATGGATGTCACCGGCACCGAAATAGTTGCGGTCAACGCCGTTGTCGCCAAGGATGTAGAGGTTGGCAGCAGCGGCCTCCTCGCTTGTGGAGAAGACGCCGAGGGTCTTGTAACCATAGAACAGGTTGGCGGCGTCGCCCACTTTCGTGCGGATGGTGGCGCCATACACCTCGGTGTCCATGTACTTGTTGCCGTCGCTCAACTCCTTGATCTCATTCTTGTAGTGTCCGATGCTGCCGCCCAACTGCCATTGCCAGTCTTTCAGGGCCAACACCTTCATGGTTGCGTTCAAGTCGTAGCCGGTGTTGCTCAGCTTGCCGCCGTTGTTCCAGTTCTGGTCCAGACCGGAGAGGAAACCGAGCGACTGGCGGGTCAGCAGGTTGCTCGTCGTGCTGTTGTAATAGTTGGCGCCGAGGGTGATGCGGTTGTTCAGCAAACTGGCCTCGAAGCCCACGTTGAAGCGACCGGTCTTCTCCCACTCAATCTCTGTGTTGCCGATGCCGTCGAGCGTCAGGCCGGAGATGGCGTGGAGGAATTGCTTGGCACGGAAGAAGCTGCGGGCTACATAGTAGTCGATGTCGTCGTTGCCGCTGATGTCATAACCGGCGGTCAGACGGAGGTAGTTGACGAATTTCACCTTCGCAAGCCATGGCTCGTTGCTCAGCACCCAGGAAGCTTGTACGCCGGGGAAGAGACCCCATGCGGCATCAAACAGGTTGAGGTCGCCGCCGTCTTGGCCGAAGCGGGAGGAACCCTCCAGTGTCAGGTTGGCCTGAAGGAAATAGCGGTTGCGGTAGTTGTACTCTCCCTGCAGGTACCACGCAAGCGAGTTCCAGGCATCGTTCACACCCACGTCCTGCGTGTTCTTCAAACTGTTGCTCATGAACGGCGTCTTGTCGTTGCCCGTGTCATAGCCCAACTGTGAGTTCATCGTGTAGCTCTCCCAGTTGATGCGGGCGCCGCCGAAGACGTGGAGGTAGTGGGCGTTGAAACGGTTGTGCCAGTCCAAGCGGGTGTCGCTCATCACGGAGTTCTGCTTCGAGGCGAGGGAGCGGACCTCATTGTCGCGACGGGCGCCGATGCTGCTCACGTAGTATTGGGGAGTGCCGTTGATGGGGATGTAATACATCTCGTTGGTGTTCACGAGGTTGTAGCTGAAATGCTCCGACAACCACAAATGGGGGCTGAAGGTCCATTTCGGAGTCACTGAAAGGTTGAGCATCGAATTCTCAAAGTGGTTCTTGTTCTCTGCATCGCCATATTCGTTGATGGCTGCCGGGTTGCCGAGCTTCCAGTTGTAGTTGGGATACTTGGACAGGGCCTCGGTAAGATAGCTTTCCTCGTCGATGTCGTAGTGGTTCTTGCTCAGGATGCCGCGACCGTAGCTGTAAGGGCTGAGGAACGGGCTCTTCACGTAGGCAAGGAAGGAGGGGCTGGAGGGCGTGCCTTCGTCGTAGGTCTCCGGGGCGCCGTCGTCACGGATGTTGCGCGTGGTGTTGGCGAAGGAGGCGTCGAAACGGATGTCCAATCGCTTGAGCAGGTGGATGTCGGTGTTGAAGCGCACGTTGATGCGGCCCATGTCGTTGTATTTCATCGGACTGTCCTGCTTCACGTAGCCTACGGAGAGGTTATAGTTGGCGATGTTGTCGCCACCTTCCACGTTGATGCCGTAGTTCTGGGTGAAGGCGGTCTTGTAAACCAAGTCCTTCCAGTCGGTGTTCTGGTGATACTGCGTGTAGTAGTAATAGTTGGGGTCCTCGTTGAGGAACTTGAACTCGCGGATGGTGGTGTTGGTCGTCTTGAGCAATTCGGAGGCATAGCTGCGGTACTGCTCGGCACCCATCACGTCGATGTATTTCGGCTCGAACACCACGCCGGCGGAGACGTTGGCGGTGATGCGGGTGGCCATCGACTTGTTGCGGCGTGTCTGGATGAGGATGACACCGTTGGCCCCCTTCGCACCGTAGAGGGCGGTGCCGTTGCGCAGCACGGTCACCTTCTCGATGTCGGCTGTGTTGAGGTTGGACAGGATGTCGTTGAAGAAGCCGTCGTGGAGCATCGTGCGACCATATTGTTGGTCGATGATCACGTCGTCGATAACAATCAGTGGCTGGGCATTCACGTTGAGTGAGTTGAGGCCTTGGACGAACATCACGCTGCCAACGCCTTGGAGGCCGCTACGCGTGATGGTATAGGCCTGGCCACCCAACTGCTTCTGTATCTCGCTCTTGATGTTCACCTCGTTGGAATACTGGAAGTCGCTCGCACTATGCTCGTTGCGAAGGTTGGTCTCCTTGCCGTATTCGGCTTGGAACGTAGTGGGGTAGAGTAGTGCGTCGCGCTGAGCCTCGCCCTCCACCAAACCTATTCGCAGCGGGTTGTAGTCGGGGGACACCACATAGATGGAGGTGGAGAACTCAGGAACCTTCAACTGATAGGAGCCGTCGTCGCCCGTCAACATACTGTAACCCTCCACGCCGTCGGCAGAGACGATGCTGCCGCTGATGGGTTGATGGGTCGTCGCGTCGAACACTTTGCCGCTGACGATACGGGTGGGATAGGTCTTCTTCTTATCCACCACCTTGCGAACGGTGTTCTGCTGGGTGGCATCCTCCTCCTCGTCCTGTGCTGACAGGCTGGTGGGGAAGGCCAGCAGCAGCCCCATGGCTATGAGCATGTGGCAACCGGCAGAGAAGAAGCCGGGCCTTCTGCGGATGAATGTAGGATTATCGTGTTTCATCTTCATTGCTTTTCTTGTTGGTTATTTGGTTTCTCCCTCATGGGGCTTCAGGATGATACAGTCGATGCGCATCGTTCGCGTGTGGGTGACGTTCACGGCGCGAGGACGGACGTTGGTTTCCAATCTCAACGTCACTTGGGGCTCGTCTTCGTTAAGGCCGTAGGAAGCCACGGGGAACTTGAAATCTTCGGCCAGGAGCATGTAGTTCACCACATCGCCTTTCGTCTCTATTTGGCGGGCAAGTTCCTTCTCTTGCTTCACACCTTCCTTGTTGTGGTAGCCTAAATAGACGTTGAGGATGGTGGGGAGGCTTTGGATGGCGGTGGCATTGCTGTCGTTGGCCAAGGCGGGGGCGGTGACAAGGTAGATGTCATAGCCTACATTGGAAAGCACGTCGGTGATGTTGAAGGTCACTCCGGGCTGAACCGTTGTCGTCGTGGGCTCGAACTCCACGAAGGAATTACCCGACACTTGCCCGTAAAATGCGTTCTGGGGGATAACCGTGCGGAAACGGGGGGTGGCCATTTCTTCCAATACGCCTTGTTGGTTGGCCTGCTTCAACACCTCCTTGATGGAGCCGTTTTTCTCGGCCTCGATGATGCGCGTCTGGCAGAAAGTCTCAAGCTTGTTGATTTTCCAGTTGTCGCTCACATACATCACACCATTGCTGCATGGTTCCACACGAGCGTCGGTCAGCACGCCGCCAGAGGCGTATGGATGCATGTACTGATAGTAATGCATTGTGTCGTTGCCCCAATAGAGTTGGCGGCGTTGGTAGTTGTAAACGGCATTGGTGGACATCAGGGAGTCGCGAACCATGTTGTCGAAATTGATGCCACGGCTGAACACCGTGCCTTTCACAATGGCCATACGGGTGTTGGTGTAAACAATGGAGTCGCTGTCGGCCACCGTTTTGTCGTAGTTGAAATAGGGGGTGTATTCCTCCACCAACTCGCGCCACACGCGGTTGGTGGGGGCTATCATCCAATAGGTACTGTCCTCACGGTTGAGGCGGGCCTCGAGAAAGTCGCTTTCAAACAGCTCGTTTTGCTGGGTGAAGACGGAGTCGAGATACACCGTCTTGCCATCGACGATGCCGCCAGGCACACTCTGGTCAGGTTGGAACACGCGGCGGTAGAAACGCGGGTTGTAGAAGAAACTCGCGAGGCTGTCCAACTCGCTGTCCTGACGCATGTACTCAAACACGTTGGGGAAGAATTTCAAGGGGCTGCCCACCTTGAAGAGCACGCCGTTTTGATAGTGCTGGTTGCTCTCGGTGAAGGCCGTCCCATTGATGCCGCTGGGAGTGAGAATGGAATATTTGCCATTCATCATCACAATCGAGTCGTTGCTCTTGCTCGATACGGAGTAGTTGTAAAGAGCGATGTGATTTTGCAGGAATTCCTTCAACGTCGTGTTCTCGTCATCACTCACCACGCCTTTCTGGGTGTTGTAGGCAGCGATGAGGGCTTGTGCCTGCTCGCTGCTGAAAACATCGTTGCCGGGAGCGAAGACGGTGAACACCTGGCTGCTGCCAAGTGCCTTGTCGTAACCGCAGGCACTCACCACGCTGGCGAAATTGCTCAAGTTGGCATCCTTCTGGATGGCATCCCAAAGCGTTCCGCCAAGCACGCCTTTCGAGGTGCTGTCGTAGTGGTCATCCCACTCGTCACTGCAACCCGTCAGCAATAGGGGGGCGAATGCCAACCCCAATGCTATCTTATATAGGTTCTTTCGTTTCATATATCTTTTTGCTATATTTACGTTGTTATATGCCTTGATATAATTAAAAATCCCAATATTAATTTTTAATCTTTAATCTTTAATTTTTAATTTATCAAAGGTCATCTTCTATCTCTCCATCGCCATCCACGCCATAAACGCTCTTGGGCACCAGTTCCATGTAGTCGAGCATGAACTCGTTGTTGTTGCCCTGCTTGCCGTCGGAGGCCACGCGGAAGCGCACGTAGTGGTCTTTGTTGGCATCCATGTAGGTCTGGCAGAGGATACGGCGGTGTGTGCGCTGGTTGCCGCAGAAATAGTATTTCGTGCCGGAGGTGTTGAAGTGGAAGAGGGAGCGTGGAGCGCGGTAGGCGCCAAGGTTGCGAAGCAGTTTCTGCTCCTCGGCTTTCTCCTCAACGGTCTTCTTGTCGTAATCGCCGCAAGTCTCGTCATCCACGAAACGGTCGCCAAGGAACTGCTCGCTGGTGAGGAAGAGCGTCATGTCCAACGGGATGCCCTGGGGGACACCGTCGAAATACACCTGGGCAACGCCACGGGTGGGGAGGGCGCAGAAGCCAAGGCGCACCTGCCAGTCGCCGCTGTAGGGGATGGGAGGGATGCGGAACGTGAAGTCGTAGTCGCCAAACAGGTTCCACTCGTCACCCTGCCATGACCAGAAGTTGATGTGCGGGCGGCGAAGAACCACGCTGCAGTTGCTGAACGTCACACCGTCCAAGTAGCCTAAGGGGAAGTAATAGTTGCGGCCGTTCTTTGGCACGGTGGCGTCGTCGGGGGTGCCGGAGGGGTCGTCCACGCCGGGGTTGCCCTCAAAGCGAAGGCCGTTGGTCATCACTTCGGGGAAGACGCTCGAGAAGTCCATGCGGATGCGCATGTTCTGGACCTTGTTCTGCACGTCGTAACTGAAGGCCACGATGTCGTTGACATAGAAATAGTGGCCGTTCAAACCGTCATGCACCACGTCGCTCTCAACAGTGGGGTCGATGTGGACACCCTCGATTTTGTAGGCTGAGTCGTAGCGGCGGTTGATGTAGCGCTCGCCTTTTATCGCATTGCCCATATAGTCGGAAACGGTGGTCTTCTCCACCTTGATGAGGGTGTGGGGGAGAAGGGTGTGGAACCAGTCGATGGGGTTGATCATCGTCTCGTCGAAACCGAAGGCTCCGTTGACCGAACCAAAACTCACGTCCATCGGCGTCAGGTCGGAAGTGCCGGCGGTGTAGCGCGTGAGGATGTGGTATTGCACGAAGCGGTGGAGGGGGTTGATGCTGTCGGTAAGATGCTCGAAACTATGGCCTTCCTTTGACACGTCGTCGGGATAGACGGGGTCGTAAATCTTGCAGGCAAGGTCATACAAGGCGCGGATGTCGCCTTTTGCGATACCGTATTTGGAACTCAGCACCTCGTCGGGTTCCACGAAGACGGTGTAGCCGTATTTCTTTGCATCGGGAACCCACGCCACCTCTTTCCAGAAGTCCGACGTGTAGTAGTATTTCGGATAGACGCGGTTGTCGTAACTTTCGTCTTCCACCTTCATCAGCTGGTTAACTACGCCGGTTTCCAACAAGGCGTGGTAGAAGGTGCTGATTTTGGGGTTGTCGCGAAGCAGGTCGGAGATGTAGTTGTTCGACTTCTCTATCACGCGGTCGATGGGCTGCATCACGCCGTTCTCCACGGAGTCGTCTTGTGTCTCGAAGTAGATATGGGCAAGACCCTCGAGGAAAATCACGGCGTTGTCGTTCTCGTCAAAGCCGGAGGAGGTGGCGATGTAGCGGCCAAGCATGTTGGCAGTGGCAAGGCGGTCCTGACTCATTTCAATGGTCGTGTACATGTTGTTCACCAAGTGGGTACGGGCGATGGTGTCGCAGTCGGCATCGCTCAGGGCACTCACGCTCGGGATGCCTTTGTTCTGCAAGTAGGCGTTCACAGCGTCGTTGTTGGGGACGAAGCAGGTGTAGTGACCATAGGTGGACAGCAGGTCCATCAGTCCCGCACGGTTGACAATTTCCGTGAATTCGCTGTACTGGCTGCGGTTGCGGAGGTAGTCGCTCGCCATCTCGCCGGTGAAGGTGTAGAAATTCTCGCTGTCGGGCTCGTCGGAGCAGGAACTCAGCATGCCGGTGCCGAGCAACAGCATGCCGAAGAGGCCGGGCAGGATATGTCTGATTGTATTCATGATGTTCATCGTTTATGCGTTCTACATTATTTGTAACTGCTGTTCTCGCCGCTGCTGAAGGCGGGGTTTTGCACCAGGAAGGGGTTCACCTTCATCTCATCGTTGTTGTAGGGAAGATAGATGGCGTCCATCTTCGACAACTTGTTCTGGATGAGCGAGGAGCCGGTGCTTACCTTCTGAAGGGCGGCCTGCGTCAGGGTGGTGGTGTTGCCCACACGGCGGGAGAGGCGAACGAGGTCATACCAACGCTTGCCCTCGAACATCAGTTCGCGATGACGCTCGCGAAGCACCAATTCTTCCATCTGGGCCTTGGTGGAGTAGTCGCCGGCGACGAGGGTGTCGGTCATCGTCGTCTGCAGGATGGAACGCTTGTTCACTGCGTTCACCAAGTAGAAGGCTTGCGCGATGATGGGGGCGTTGTAAGCCAGCGTCTCCTGCTCTGTGCCTTCACGCAACTGTTGTGTCAACGCCTCGGCTTTCAGGAGCATGATGTCCGACAAGCGGTAGATAATCCAGTTGGCACCGCTCGCACTGTGCCAGTCTCTGCCAATGTAGTAATCGGGCCACAGGCCGCTGAAGGTGCTGTTGACAGTAGTGCCACTTGCCGTCAAGTTAAATGAGCGATAGACGTATTTGCCGATGATGGCGTTGGTGGAACTGGTGTTGATATTCTCATACAAGCGGGCGTCCATCGTCTTGTTCTTGTCTTCGAAGATGGTGCGGCCGGAAGTCTTGCTGATATCTTCAACGATGTAGTCGGAGGGCTTCAGGTAACCCTGGCCGAAATTGGCGGTTCCGTAGAAACGGGCCACCGCACTGTTGGCAATCATGCTGTTGCTACGTGGGTCGTCATCGTAAGACAACTGGAAAATGATTTCCTGAAGCGCCTGGGCGTTGGGGCTCGTGTTGTCCATCGCAAAGAGTTGTGTGAAGGTGTTGCCGAAGACACCGTTGTTCACCATGTCGTTCACCAGAGGGAAACCATTGGTGCGGGCCAGACGCTCGCTGCTGTTTGACGAAGAGCGGCCGTCGCTGCCACGAGCAGAGTTGATTTCCTCGCTCAAGGCGCGCTTCGATTCAATCACCAAGTCAGCGTATTGGATGCAGCGGGCGTAGTCCTTCTTCCACAAATACATCTCGCAGAGCATGGCGTTGATGACGTCTTGCGTGATGCGGCTGGTCTGGTAGAGGGGCTTGTTGGTCGGATATCGCTTCACAGCCAAGTCGCGAACGCTCTCCAAGTCGGTGATCAATGAGTCGAGCACTTGGTCGAAGGGGGTGGCGGGAAGGGCCATCTCCTGGTCGTCGTCGATGTAGGCCACTGTGGAGTATGGAACGTCGCGGAACGTGCGGATGAGATAGAAATAGCAGAGGGAGCGCAGGCCTACCATTTCGGCACGGGTGGCGTTCAATTCGCTCTCCGTGTAGGCCGGGTCTTTTTCTGCCACTTGGGGTGCATATTTCAGCACCGTGTTGCATCGATTGATGACGTTGTAGAAGTCCACCCACGTCGTGTAGGCGTTGGTGGCCATGATGTTCTCGTTCAACAGGTTGACAAGGTTGCCGTCGTCGGTGCTGTTCTGCCCGGGAACGAGGTCTTCGCTGCGGCCCTCACCCCACAAAATCATGCGGCGGACGCACGCGTCGGATTGAAGGCCGGAGTAGCAGCCGGCGACAATACCGTCAACATCGGCCTTCTCCGTCCAGAAACCCTCAAGCACAATCTCGTTGCGAGGCTCTATCTCCAAAAAGTCGGAGCAGCTGCTCAAGGCCAGGACACTGGCGGCGCCCATCGCCAGCAAGCGAAGGGAGCGCTTCTTCATATAGGATGTTGTATGTCGTTTCATGTCTGATTGTCTTTCGTCGTTGGTCATGTTCTTAGAATTCCACGGTGATGCCAAGGGTGTAGGAGCGCGAGCGCGGGGTCTGCGCACGGTCGATGGCGGGGGCGTAGCCGGCAGCGGAGATGTCGGGGTCCACACCTGAGTATTTCGTCAGGACGAATGGGTTGTTCGCACTCGCGTAGAATGAAACCTTGTTCAGACCCAACAACTTGGCGTATTTCTGACGAAGGGTGTAGGAAAGCTGGGCATAACCCATGCGGAGATAGCTGCCGTCTTCCACAAAGCGGTCGCTGACAAGGGAGTTGTAGTTGCTCTCTTCACCATACATCGCACGTGGGATGGTGGTCACGTCGCCCTCCTTGCGCCAGCGGTAGTTCACAGCCTGGCTTTGGTTGTTGTTGGTGAACATCGACTCGGCGTTCAAGCGGGCGATGTTGATGATCTTGTTGCCCGTGCGGTAGGTGAACTGCGTCGTCAGGCGCCAGTCGCCATAGGTGAAGGTGAAGCCGAAACCACCAGTGAGCTTGGGAAGGGAACTGCCGAGATAGACGATGTCGAGGGCGTTGATCTGACCGTCGTTGTTCACATCCTCATACATCGCGTCACCGCCGTTGAAACGGAAATTCTTGCCCGTGCCGTCGTTGGTGTAGTTGTACATCATGCGGACGGGGTTGCCGGCGCCGTCGCGGATAATCTGGCCGTCGGCACTAAGGGCGATGGGAGCGGTCTTGCCCTCGGCGATGAACTTCTCTTGCTCCTCACGACTCATCTTCGAGAAGGTGCTGTAGTTGTATTGATAGACACCCTTGTAGCGGAAACCGTAGATGGCGCCCAAGGGATTGTTCAACTGCACGCGCTGAAGGGTCTCGCCGTTCTTGTAGCTGTAGGTGGAATTGAGGTTCTTGAGCACATACTCGTCCATTTCCAGGATTTCATTACGGTTGTTGCCGAAGTTGGCGTTCAGGTCGATGATGAGCTTGCCGGCCTTGATGAGCTTGTTGGTGTTCACGTGGAACTCCCAACCGGTGTTGCGCATCTTGCCGCTGTTGCGGTAGGGCACGGTGAAGAAGCCGGTGTTGGAAGGGATGCGATAGTTGGACAGCAGCATGTCGGTGGTCGTGCTGCGGTAGCCCTCGATGCTCATCGTCAGGCGGTCGTTGAGGAAGCCGAGGTCGAGACCGAAGTTGTAGCTCGACATGATTTCCCATTTCATATCCGTCAGGCGGATGTTGATGGGGTACATCGCACTCATGTCAAGGTAGCGCGAGGTGGTGCCGTATTTCGACGTGTAGAGGTAGTTGCTGCTGGGTTGGTTGCCTACGCGGCCCCAGCTGGGACGAAGAGCGAACATCGACAGCCACTTGTCCGACCATTTCATCCATGGCTCGTCGCTCACAATCCATTTCAACGATGCGGAGGGGAAGTAACCCCAGCGATTGCCCGGGCCGAACTTCGTCGTGCCGTCGGCACGGACGGTGACGTCGGCGATGTAACGCCCCTTGTAGGCGTAGTGGGTGGAGAAGGTGAAATAGAGGGAGCGCCATTCGTTGTAGCCGGAGCCGAGGCCGGTGATCTGGCCACCGGCATCAGGACTCTCGATGCCGCCGGAGGGGAGGCCGCTGCCGTTGGTGGACTGGCTGTTGGACGAGCCGGAGGTGAGTTCCATACGGCCCATCGACATCAATTCGTGGTCCTTGTTCTTGAAGGCAGGGATCTCCACGCCACCGTGGTGAGCTCTTGCGGGTAGAAGCGGTCGATGTATTCGTTGTAGATGCTCATGTACACGGAGCCGCGCCAGTTGAGCTGCGTCTTGTCGTAGTTGGTGCCGAGAAGTTGGTAGTTGATGACCAATTCCGGGGTCATGTCGTAGGTGCGCTGTTGGTTCTTGGCCAAATGTGCGGAGGCCACCGGGTTGATAAGAGACTTCTGGTTGTCGTTGAAGATTCTTGAAGCAGTCTGCAGCATCTGGTAGTACCTGTCGGTGTCCTTGCCGGTGAGCGGGTCTTGCTCGAAGATGCTCAGGTTGGGCATCTTGCGAAGGGCGATGGACAGCAGGTCGTCGCTGTTGCGGTCGTTCTTCGTATAAGTAAGGGCGAAGTTGGTGCTCACACGGATGCGGCGGCTGATGTTGTAGTCCAAGGCAACACGGGTGGTGAAGCGGTTCAGTTTCTGCTCGATGATGGTGCCGGTCTCGTTGTCGAAACCACCGCTGATGCGGAACGAGGCTTTTTCGCCACCGCCACTCACCGTGATGTAGTGGTTCTGGCGCATGCCCCATTGGGTCACGGCTTCGCGCCAGTCGGTGTTGTTGTTGTATTGCTCGTACTCCGAGAAGGTTGGGTCGTAGTTGATTTCAGGCACATTGGCAGAGGCGTTGTCGTTTTGCTCGGGGTTGAAGTAGGACTCCTTCAGCAGCATCGTGTAGTCGTCGCCGTTGAGGAGCTTGTAACCCTTGGGTTGGAAGGTGCCGGTGAGTTTCAGGGAGTAGGTGAGCTTTGGGGGGCCTGGCACACCGCGCTTCGTTGTCAACTCAATCACACCGTTGCCGCCTTGGGAACCGTAGAGGGCGGTGGCGGCGGCATCCTTCAGCACGTTGATGCTCGCGATGTCTTCGGGGTTGATGTTCAACAACTCGGCGAACTTCTCGTTGTTGGCGGAGGCCATGTCGAAGTTGTCCAAGTTCACGTCGCGGATGTTGCCGTCAACCACAATCAGCGGGTTGGCGTTGGTCAACGTGGAGAGCGACGAGGCACCGCGAAGGCGCATCGTGGAACCGGAGCCAAGGTCGCCGGAGTTGCCGATGATGTCAAGACCGGCGATGCGGCCTTGAAGCACCTCGTCAACGGAGGTGATGCCAAGGCCCTCGAACTCCTTCATGTCAAGGCTCTGCGTGGCGTAGGACAGCTCGCGCTCGGGGATGGGGAGTGAGTTGCCGCGGGCGCGGCGCTTCGACACCACCGTCACCTCCTGAAGTTCCGTGGCGGACTCCATCGTAATCTCGTATGTCGTCTTGTTGATGGGGAGCGTCACCGTCTTCATTCCTACGTAGGTGAAGCGGATCTTGTCCTTCGGATTCTGTATCTTCATCGTAAAGTTTCCGTTCAGGTCGGTGATGGCGCTCTCGATGATACGGCCGTTGCCGTCAATCTCGCACACCGTGGCGCCGATAAGCGGCTCCATGTCGTCGCTCACCGTGCCGTGAACGGAGGTGATGGCCTGCGAATAGGCGCCCAAAGCGATGGCCTGGAGCACCAATGTTAATAGGATGGTTCGTATGTTTCTCATGCCTTATTTCCTCCTTATCAAATTGAGTTGTTGTCTCCAGGGAGTCATCTTTTGGTACATCAGCACGTCGTCTATCTGGTGCACGACGGCGTCGGAGGCCATGAAGATGGTGGCCTGGTTGGTGCCGGGGGTGCCGCTGAACCAGTAGTCGCGGCAGATTTGGTTGTACAAGCCCGCGCTCTTCGTCACATGGCGGGTGTTGCCCATCACGTCGGTCACGCTCAGCTGTCCGTTGGAGTTGTCATATTGCAGCGGGAAGAAGCGTCCTGTCTCTGGGTTGCGGAGCATGCTCTCGTAGATGTTGGTGTAACTGCCCTCGTCGGGAGCCATGTTGATGGCCACGGAGTGGTCCTGCACATGGTAGCGGACGAAATCGACGATGATGTTCTTCAGCACTTGGCGGGCGCTGTCGGCCAATGCCTCCGTACCCCACTCGCGCTCCGTCTGGGCCTCGTAGTCTTCCCAGGTGGGGAGGTAGCCCTCGTCAATCAGGCGCTGGATGGCGGCGTTGGTCGGCACATATACCGTGTAGTTGTAGTTGTCGAACAGGGAGAAGTTCTTGCTGCCCAGGTCCACCAAGCCGGCGTTGTAGGTGCTGCTTGCCGAACTGCCGAGTTTCGTCTTCATCAACGCACTGGCGTCGTAGTCAATCAATTCGAGGAACTTGGAGAATTCCGGGTTGTCTTTCAACGTCAGGTAGAAGGAGCGCTGGGCGCCAAGGAGCATGCGGTCGTTGAGCTGGTAGGACTTACCGTTGGTCTTCGGGTAGATTTCGTTGTCGTTCACAGGCAGCAACTGGTTGTGCTCCATATCCCAACCGCTCGCAAAGGCCAGGCGACCGTCTTCGCTTCGGGTCACGCGGACAAGCGTGCCACCCTTCGACTTGTAATACTCATGGCCGTCCTGCACGTCGCCCACGATGATGAGTTGGTCCATCAGGCGCTTCAGGCGGTCGCGAATCACTGCGGTGGCAACGGTGGCCTGCGTGCGAGCACCTTTCGTGATGACGCCGTCGGGGGTCACCGTGGCGTTGTAGCGGCGGGCTTGCACGCGCTCCGTTGATGCCTTCGTCATGTCGTAATAGAACTCAAGCACGGAGGGAGCCTCGTTGCCCGTGGCTTTCTCTGTCTTGCCGTAGAAAGCAGGGTCGATGTACCACAGCATGGCGTCGTTCGTGGGAAGCAACAGGCTGTATTTCGAGTCCATGGAGAGCAGGTAGGGGAGGAAGTTCAACTCGTCGATTGCCCAGTAGATGACGTTCATCGTCGAGGCATGGGCGAGGGCGGGGTAGGCCACGGAGGCGTACTCGGCGGGGGAGAACACCTTGTTGACGAGATACACCACGCCGTTGCAACCCATGTGGCAGGATACCACATTCTCTTTCTTGATGCCCAACTCTTCCTTTGCATCGTTGAGCACGTGGCTGAACTTGGAGGGGATGGCATCGGTGAACGTCGGGAGCATGTTCACGTTGAGCAACTTCGCCAACGTGGCATCGGGGATGTTGTCCCAGGAGCCGTACTCCATCTGAAGGTCCTTGCCCTCGCCTTCCCACCATTCGTCCAAAGCCTGGTTGGTGGGGACGATCATCGCACCGGCGTCGTAGTGCAAGTCGTAGTTCATCGTGTTGCTGTACATGTAGTGGTTCCATCCCGGGTCGAACGACAACTGGGCCTCCACGGCGATGTTGTCGGGGGTGGAGGTGATGGCGTTGCCATTATTGGAACGCTTGCTGAAAT
Source organism: uncultured Prevotellaceae bacterium (assembly GCA_902792855.1). Lineage (GTDB taxonomy): Bacteria > Bacteroidota > Bacteroidia > Bacteroidales > Bacteroidaceae > Prevotella. Next base: position 8,513 of record CADBBP010000018.1, on the reverse strand, counting down.
AGCGGAGCACATAAACGGAATCCTCGTTGTTGAACAGGCGGTTGTATTCGCGGGTCACCGCAGCGTCGTAGTAGGGCGCGCAGAAACGGTCAATCAGGTGAGACCATTTCGACATGTCGGGGTGACGGCGGATGATTTCTGCCATGTTGGGGGAGGGCTCCACCACGCCGTCAATCTTGTGGATGTAGCCGTTCTTGCATGTGATGTCGCGGGTGCTGACACGCTGGCCGTTCACCCAGGCCTCGTTGGTGGAGGTGGCTTGGTGGTTGGTCAGGATGCTCAAGTCCTCGTCCGTGATGTTGTAATATTGCATGAAAGCGGGGAGGAAGTGAATCATCGGGGCGGAGTTGGCATCCTTCATGATGGGAATGCTGCGGCCGGCATCGGTGAATTTCCACCATGAGTAGGTGTTGGGCATCTCCGATGGTTTCATCACATACACTGAGTCGAAAATCGACGAGGCGGTTTCACGGCGCATACACATTCCTTCCATCGGAGGAGTGCCGCTCACGTTCGACAACAACTCTATCAGGTAGGCGTTGTTGATCATCGTGCTGTTCAGGAGCAGTTTCTTTTGTGCTGTGGACAACTGGTTGTAGTCTCTCACACCCCACGTGTTGCTCTCAAACCACTTGGCAAAAGCGGCATCGTTGGCGGCAAAAAGGGTCTTGGAACCAGTATGGCTCAGCACTTCCTTCTGGTCCAAGTCGTCAATCAACCGCAGCAGCGTGCCGTATTCGCCCTCGGACTGCAACTGCTCGTAGATGGAGTTGCCAAGCCACGAGGGCTGGCCCGTAAGGAGATACTCGTCCTCGCAGGACTGTACCGACCATACGCCCATCAGCAGACCGCAGCCCATGAGCGCATAGCGGGCCATGCGCATCAATGACGTGTGTCTTTGCTTTTTTTGTTTCATAGTCGTTTTTTGTTGTTATTAGGTTTTTTGTTTCGAGTTTTCGGTTGGTGGAAAGAGGCACTTTCCATTTACAAGGAAAAAGTGGAGCCATGGGCTTCCCATGGGGATTTCCTTGATGAAGACCTTCCTGGTGGAGGCTTCTTAGAGGGGTATATATAAATAAGGTGTTTCGCGTCCTGTAGCTGGAGGGCTTCGGATGGATATCGCCATCCTGGGATGGTGCTATCTGTCCGCCGGCTTAGCCGGGGCAAGGCGCCGCTACCTTTTGGGGGGCTTTTATTGTCTCTATAGTTTCTATAGGCCCTATCTCCTCTAAAAAAACCACAAGGAAGTTGGTGGGCGGGCGAAAACCCGCCACCAACTTCCTTGTATTTAGGTGATGGTATTCATCAGATGATCGCTACAGGTTACTTCACGCTCACTTTCCTTACGCGGATGGTGCCGTCGCTGAGGGTCTCGCGGACGATGTTCACACCCTTCTGCAGACCGCTCACGCGGGTGCCGTTCACAGTGAACACCTCGGCGCTCACCACGTTGCCGGCATTCAGGGCGTCAATGCTCAGGGCGTTGCCGCTCGGCTCAAGCGTGCTGTTCTTGCCGTAGTAGAAGAGCTGCCAGTTGGTCCAGATGGTCCAGTCGTCAGTAATCTGTACGTCCTTCTTCAGACCGATGACGAGCTTGCCATCGGCACCCACCTTCACCACAACGTTGTTGTTGGAGTAGAGCATCTCGTTGTTGTCGTTGGGGGTGTTGAAGGCGTCGGCGGCAGTGGTCATCGAGTTGGGCACTGCCAACATGCCAGCCTCGTCGCAATACAGCCAGCCGTCGGGAAGCGTCTCCATCACAAGAGCCTGGGAAGCCAGACGGTGCATGGCAACACTCACGGTGTCCTCGCCAACTGCGGCATACAGGAATGCGTTGCTGTCAGCATTCGGGTCGGCGGTGAAGCTGGTGTAGTCGTTGACAGCAGAACCGGCACGATAGAAGCCCTGCAACACAACACGGTAGGTACCCTCGGGAAGACCCTGGAGCAGCTGGAAGTAGTTGTAGTTGGTGTTGAACTTCTCTGCGTCGTTGGCAGTGGCGTTCACTGCAGCGCCGCCTGTCCATCCATGGTCGTCGCCGTCCACGTAGGCCGGGTTGATGATGATGGTGCTGCACTCAATCGGGTTGGAGTCGCTGGCGAGGTCCATCTCACGTGGGATGCCAAGGCGGTTGATCATGATCTTGATTTGCTCAATCAGACCGGGAACATCGGTGTCGGCATAGAGGTGGTTCTCGATGCCGTCGTTGATGGTGGCATTCAGGGTGTTGGCCTCGTTGATGATGTCGGCGGAGGCAACAGCGCTGCTGATGGCGTTGGCAAGCTGCTCGTTGGCGGCGGTAAGCTCAGCGAAGATGGCCTTGGAAGCGGTGACGGCTTCTTGTACGGCGAAGAGGGCGGTGAGGGCTTTGAACATCTCGTTGCCGTCGCCACCGGCGATGGCGTTACGAGCGGCGTCAAGTGCGCTCTGCAGTTGTGCCACCACGTCTTTGCCAATGGCACTGTTGAGGGCGTTCTCGGCATCGACGATGGCCTGCTCAAGCACGGGCTGCACCACGTCGGCACGGTAACCGCAGTAGGTAATCTTGAAGTTGTCCCAGATACTCCAGCTGTCGTTCAACTGGTTGGAGGAACCCTTCACACCAATGCGCATCAAGTCACCCTTCTGGGCTACGAGGCCGTAGGCTGACTGTGTGAACATGCCGGCGCTGAAGGCGATGGAAGCACTTTGCATGCCGTTGGGGAAGTAAACGGTAGTGCCGTCGGAAAGTGTCTCGCTGGTGGCGTCGTTGCTGCCGCTATAGAACTCGGCATCTGTAATCTGGACGGGGTCGCCATACACGTTGGTGAATGGAGTCTGGTTGGCGTTCATGTAGACGAACACCGGGCAGGTCTCCTTCGTGGTGTAGTAGTCGCCATTGAGGAACGACTGGAAGGCGGTGCGGCCGTAACGGTAGAAGCCTTGCACGGAGATGCGATAGACACCCATCGGCGCGTTCTCTACAACTTGGTAGATGTCGAAGTTGGCGTTGTTCCAAGCCTCGTAGCAGGGATTGTCGGCCAAACCACCAGCAGTGACATTGCCGCCACTTGCTGCCTCACGCGTCCAACCTTCACCATAGTCGGTGAAGTTCGGGTTCTTCATCAGGTTGGTCATGTCAACCTCTGTTCCTTCAGGATTCTGGTAGCAGAGGTCGTGTTGATGGCTACAGCCTTGGCCTCCTCGGCGAGGGCGGCAAGCTTCTTCCACAACTCAACATTCGTCTTCAGGTTGGCAGCAGCGGTCTGGATGCCCTCGATGGCAGCCAAAATCTCTTCTTTCGTGTTGGCACTCTGAGTGGCGGCCACGGCTGCGTTGTAAGCTTCGAGATAAGAATAGGTATAGACATCCTCCAGGTTGCTGAAGTCTTCCACGTTGGCTGTGACGTTGTCCAAAATCAGTTTGTAGGCATCACCGCCGTCACCGTAGTAGGTCAGGGAGAAGTTGTCGAAGATGCTCCAGTCACCAGAAACGGTAGTGGCCTTCTTGGCACCAACCTTCAGGTTGCCGTCGGTGACGTTGATAATCACGGCGTTGTCGTTGCAGTAGCCGTTGCTGAATAACTCGTCAGCAGCAACCATGTTGTTGGGGATGTAGAAAATCTCACCCGTCTCAGCGTCGGTGGCAGTGCTCCAGTCGCCAGTGCTGCCTTGGGCGGTGAGGCCGGCAGTGAACGGAGAGGCGATGGGGGTCTCAAGGGTTTGGGCACCGTTGTCGGCATACACCTTGGCGTAGCGAGATTGGTCGTTCTGAGCCTTGTAGTTGTCGTAGGCGGGCTGAGCGTTGCCGGCACGGTAGAAAGCGTGTACATTGAACTTGTAAACACCCTCTTTCAAGCCGGTGAGCTCCTGGTAGGTGTCGTAAGTCTTGTTGTACTGCTCGGCATTCTCCTTCGGGTTGTAGCTGCCCCAAGCAGTGCCGGACCAGCCGGTGAGCACGTTGTTGTCGAAGCTCGGGTTGGTGATGAACAGGCTCGTCACATCAACGGGGTTCTCAACAGTGGCGTTCTCATAGTTCTGGCGGGCCAACTCTTCCTCGCGCTCTTTGATGGCTTTGTTGACGGCCTCGATGGCGGCGTTGATCTCTTCCAATGTGCTGTTGGTGTTGTTGTAAACAGCAACTTGGTCGGCTACGCTGGCGCCAATCTCCTCGGCTTTGTTCAGCAGGTCCTTCAGCTGCATGGCAGCCTCGTAAACCTTGATTTGCTGGATGTAAAGCTCACCGGAGGTCAGGGGGAGGAGCTTCCAGTTGATGAACGCACCGCCGTCGGCTGTGTTGTCCGATGTCAAGATGGTCGTCGTCTCATCGGCTGTGCGGTTCAAACCCACATAAAGCGTGTTGTTGTTCACGCTCGGGTTCAGGGGAGAAGGAGAAAGACGGTAGGTCTGGTCGCCTATCGATGTAATCTCCCAATAGAAGTCGGGCTGGTTGTTGTAGTCAACATACATGATGTTGCTGTTCTCAACAAACCACCACATCTTCCAAGCACTTTGCGTCTGAACGTAGTCGGTCAGGGTATAGACACCGTCCATACCGGCTACTGGGTCAACACGCACTTGAAGGCCGTTGGTGCCGGCGCTTGCCTGGGTGCCATACGCATTGCCTTGCGTGAACATCAGGCCCGTGCCGTCGATGTAGAAATAATATATTTCTCCATCGGCCAGGTTTGCGAATTCTGTTGGCGTTGGTTTTGCCCAAACATTGTCGTCAACAGCTTGCACTGCATGGCTGCACAAAAACAGTCCTGCACCTAAAACAAGTAGTTTTGCAAATCTCATAAAGGTTAAAATTAAAAGTTAATAAATATCCTGCAACCAGGTTGACAGGTGCAATGAATAAAAATAGGTTTCTGCTTTGGAATTTCATTTCATCTGAACACTGCCTTTACACATTCACATGCTTATCAGAGTCCAGGATTCATACTTTCAAGAGGCATCACCTGAATGGAATTTAGGCATAGCCTCTCTTTCAGTTGCAAAGATAATTAAAAAAATGATAATAACTCTAATTTTTTAAGAAAAAAATGACATAAGTGTAAAAAATACATTTATTTTTCCGTGATTAATACTATATAATATGAAAAAGAGGCCATTTTGGCCTCTTTTTTTGGGGGGGATGCTCTATATTTTCTAGATGCTCTATATTTTCTAGATGCTCTAGATTTTCTAGATTCTCTAGATTCTCTAGATTTTCTAGATCCTCTATCTCTCTATTTCACGATTTTCTTTCCATTTTGGATATAGATGCCGTGGGGGAGGGTGCCGTGTACCTCTCGTCCGTCAAGGGTGAAGATGCGGCCGTCATTTTTACGAGGCTCCATGGCGATGCCGCGAATGCCTGAGAGGTGGTCGTCGAAATTCTCGATGAAGGTGAATTTCACCACGCCTTCCTTGCTCTCGGTGATGTCGGCCAAGGCCTTGTTGAGCTTTTTGCCATTATAAACTTGGAAATTGACGATGCCCATCGTGTCGTTCAGGCAGGTCACATTCGCCGTGCCGGGGTAGGGGTCGCCCGCCAACTGCGCATAGAAGTCGGCGTTCTTGATGGTTTTCCCATCGATGGTCTTGCCCACGTTGTATTGGGCGAAGAGCAGGCCATCGGCTGGAACCACCGTCATGCGGGGATGACCCTTGATGTTGTTGGGTGTGTTGCTGGAGAGGGAGAATGAGGACTTGTCGTATTCCACGTGCGTCACAATCAGTCCATGGCCTTTCTGGTAGGAGTTCAGACCGATGGGCTGGATGTTCTCAAGCACATAGTATTCGTTGCTGTCAACAGAATTGTAAATGCGGTAGGCCTCGCCGCCGTCGTCGATGGATTTCATCTCTACCTCGCCGCCAACCTCAAGGGGAGCGATGTCTTTCCAACCGAAGGCCTCGCGCTCCCAGGCATTCAGCGCACAAGGGGTGTAGCCGTTGGAAAGGTAGTTGCCGCTGTCCATCAGACTCCAATATTCCATCGCCTGGTTGTCACCCTTCCATGCACTGCCCGTGGGATAGAAGTCGGGCATGCCCAAGGTGTGACACATCTCATGGCACAGCGTGCCGATGCCGTTGATGCGCTTCCAAGGGGCTGACGACCAGCAGCCGGGGAAGCCGTTGAGCTCGGCGCTGACAGCGAAACGTTGGACGCGCTTGCCGTCGTATGTGCCGCCGGAAACGGTGCCCGACTTGGGCCAAATGCACTCAGAGGGATTGCCCGACATCGACTGTGAATAGCCGGCAAAGATGATGATGACCAAGTCAACGTAGCCGTCGTTGTTGCTGTCATATTTTGAGAAGTCGATGCTGTCGTTCAACAGATAGCAGGCATCTTGGAACAAGTGGTCCATGCGCTCGCCCTTGCCCTCGCCACCAACATCGGTGCCGTAGTCCTTCAAAGCACCGGGAACCGTCACGGGGCCGTAAACATCAAAGTCGGGGGTGTACTGACCAAAACTGGCCAACTTGAAATACTGGCGGACACTTACGAAATTGCGGCTCTCACCATAGCCGTAGTCCACCAAGGGCTTCGTGGCGTTGAAATACTCGTCGAACGACCGTTTGGGGTCGGCTATCGTAAATGTCGTGTCGCTGAACTCCGCCAAAATCACCACCGCACGAGGGGAGCCTTTGTGAGGGAACAAGCGCATGCCGACGGAGTCGATGGGCTCGCGAGAGATTTTGCGCATGCCGCGAACTTTCTCACCGGCGTTAAGAAAAGCCTCGTGGTCTTGAAGAGAGGCAAGCTTGCGCTCGGACAAACTGCGCTCCAACGCATTGTGGGCCAGTTGTGTCGTGGCTACCAATTCGCCGGAATGAGTGGTGGTGCCGATGTAATAGGCTCCATCCTGCTGCACCAACAGCACGTCGTCCAACGTGGTATAGTAATGAAAATCCTCGTCGCCGTGGAGTACAACGGTGAGCATGCTGCCGTCGGGCTGACGAACCTCGACGGGAAGGGGATAGGCTTTCACTGCCCATGAACTCATGGTGAACAGAAGGCCAAACAATGCAGTGAGTATTCTTTTCATGTCGTTTTGGGTTTCTATATATCAAGGTGCAAAATTAGCATTATTTCCACGAATATTCAAATATTTCGCTGCTTTTAAAATTTTTTGAGTTGTTCTTTCGCACTTTTTCAGCCTTTTCCGTTCAAATATGTTGTCCAAGTCATCCCTTTTATGTAATTTTGCACAACTTTTATTCAAACAGGGGCACATCCCCGTCAATGCTCGTTTATGACAAAATTTCTCTTTTCCATCATTGCATCCATGGCAGTGCTGAGCGCAACTGCACAGAAGGACATGCGGCAACTATGGGTTGACATGCCAGACAGCATCGTGCAATACCTCAACAACACCAAAAGAACTGAAATGGTGGACTTCTATGACATGGGGGTCAAGGCGGAGACGACAAACCGCCTCGCATCTCCTACCGTCCTCGACACGCTGACAACCCATTACGCCCACATCTTGCTCAATGAGGCGGCACGCATGCAGCTTGCTCTGCTCGATACCGACAAGGGGGATTCCATCATCTGCATGGTGAGGACTTTTTTGGGCGAGGCGCCGGAGTCGGTCATCTCTTTCTACAATACGAACTGGCAACCTCTCGATGCTAACGATTACCTCGAAAGCATCGACACGCTCCTCCTCTTGCAAAGACCCGACACCATGGATATGGATACTTACAACAAGCTGGTGGCGCTCATCGACCCCATCATGATAGAGGCTTGTTACAATCCTGGTGAAAAGGCCATCGAATTTCAACTTTCAACACCGTTCGTCACCAAGGAGGAGAGAAGGAGGTTGGAATGCATAAGAATGCAAAGAAAAGTTAAATGGAACGGCAAAAAGTTTATTTAATGTTAATTGTTTGCCCACACAACATCTTTTTTTCGCTAAATCCAAAATAATTCATAACTTTGCACCGTGTTTTTCATGGTATTAGATTATTAAGGTTAATAAAGATTGGTTGTCGTGAGACAATCAATTTTTTTATGCCCATCATCAAAGCCCTCATTTCCCCCTCCTCATCGGTTCCCCGCCTCCCTCATCATCGTTTCCCCCTCCCTACTCATCGGTTCTCCGCAGGTTGCAGCTCTGCTGCAACAAAAAGCCATCCCCTCCCTCTTCGCCGGTTCTCCGTAAGTTGCAGCTCTGCTGCAACAAAAAAACAGCCGACGAAGATCACTCCCCATCGGCTGCCAATTGAATACAAAATTATGAAAAAAATTCTATTTTAATCTTCATCCCAAAGCTTGGTCTTTTGGCGAGGAAGCATCAAATCCTCCTCAAACTCGGTGTAATTGGAGAACTCCCCAGGTCCGCCTATCTCGTCGCTCAAACCAAGAAGCAGTTCGGGAGCTGTTACATGAAGCTCCACTATTGGCTGGATATATCTTTTCATAGGTCTTTCTCCACACGTTTATTTGACAACCATTTTCTTGCCGTTCACCACATAGATGCCCTTGGGCAAATCCTTGCCATTCACACGGACGCCGGAGAGGGTATAGACAGAACCGTTGTTCAC
>CADBBP010000017.1 GCA_902792855.1 uncultured Prevotellaceae bacterium | reverse complement strand
TCTACATAAATGAGGCGGACATCAACGCCGACGGCGAACTCGATGTCACCGACGTGATGAGCATCGTGTGGCTCGTGCTCAATAATGGGGCATAAGGGGATTAAGAGTTTAAGAGTTTAAGGGTTTAAGAGGTTTAAAGTTATGACGGTATAACGGGATAACGGGATAACGATATAACGGGATAACGACATAACGTCATAACGATACAACGGAGTGTCGCCACCCGCCAGCTTATAAATATTTGATTATCCGAAAAGGACGGATAACGAGAAAGAATTAATGAATAATCGTTGATTGTCAATTATTTTTGATGTTTCTTTGCAATTCCAACCAAAAGTTGTATATTTGCAGGAAAATACGGAGTTGTATGCCATAAGAACCATCACTATAATAGAAAGAATCCTTCAAATTGAAGATGTGAAAGAGGGCAGTGTGTTCCTTTTCGGGGCACGCCAGACAAATCCAAATTTGGGTGTGTCTCATAGCCTGGCTTTTGATGATAGCTATTACTCCTCTTCCTCATCACAATGCTCTTCATCGACTTCGTCTTTTATCTTCTCTGATTTTGAAAACACGGGCTTCATGCCGTCCCATTTGAAGATGTGAACGAAGTTGCCCTGTGAACCATATTCAGTAATTCGCAACTCCTTGCCTTCTTCTGGCAAATCATAGTAGAATTTCCTGTCTTCCGTTGTCCGGAAACCATCAATGATTTGCGGTTCAGGCGTAAGGGTGTGTCTCTTCATGTCGTAGTCGTAGAAACAAACGAAATGTATGTTGGGATAGCTGTTAGTCCCGCCAAAATATATTCCGAGCAAACGGTGCCCATTGGAACGTTTCCAGTAACACGCTCTCATGAATTCGAGTCGTTCAGCATCACCCCACCAGTTAACCTCAACAAAACCGTTCTTAGGCTTGTTGCGGACAACAATCTGGTCATTGTTATAAGTTTCTCGTCCATCCACCCCTTTTTTCATCGTTTTGACAGCTGAGCGAAGCATCCATGTGGGCCACTTCTTATTGAAGCAGTCAAGCATGGTGGCGAGAGAGCCATCAGGCACATCCGTCAGGATTGTCTTCTCCCATTCGTTGGCTATTATTTCCAAGTCTGTTGAGCCGCTGAACAAATTCTGACCTACTGCTGTCATGCCGGTAATCAGCGTGAACAAGGTCATCAAAAAGAACTTTTTCATCAATAAAAAGGTTTTATGTTTATTCATCTTTTGTCTTCCTCTGCAAAAATAGTTCTATTTTTCCATTCTTGCAAATAATGCCATCGTTTTTTGAGGTGTAGGAAACGCCAAATAAAAAAAGGCTTGTATTTTTGGAGATTTCACTATTTCTTAATACCTTTGCCATATCATTCAAAACATTTGCTTATTTTGTATTTCACCATCAAGGCAGATGACATTATTGACATAGCATAATTTCTTACAACTGAATAGTTGTCAGGAAACCTATTGCTATTGATAATAGTGTGAGTTTTAAGAACATTAATGTAGCAATTATCAAATAACAAGAATAAAAACATGGAAAGAAAAATATTTGTGATGCTGGCCCTCGCGGTCATGCTCTTCTCCTCTTGCGACAGAGAGGACATCGACAACACCAACTTCAACAACCTCTCTGGAAAGATTGCCGGCAAGTGGATGATGACACAGCTCGACGGACGCACTTTGCCAACCAACGAGAAAATGGTTTACACCTTTGATTCACCCACGACGGGTTACTTCACTACATCCCGAGTAGATTTTACGGAGCACCAAAAGAAATGGAGCAACCGCATTCCATGCGATGTCACCATCAGCGGCGACAAGATTACGATGAGCGGCATCATTAATGCGTTCACTACCGTGGAAGCCGAACTCACCATGAAAGCCATCATCGAATTTGAGATGCTGACAGAATCGAAATACAGAGTTTACAGCAATGGCGAACTCATCTCCGGCGACAATTCCGGCACCATCATGTGGACCAAGGTGATGAGTGACTACCGCGATGACATTCTCGGCACTTGGGAAGGCATCAACGACGACCTCTATGGCGACGGCCAACTGCACCGCTGGCAGTACAATTACGACGGCACCTACAACTACTACCGCAAAGATGCCAATGGGGAGTGGGTGGCCGACGTGAACACGTTGAGCGAATACATCGTCGATGGCACCCTGCTCTGCACACGCTGGACCAACAACGACGGCATAGAGAAGCGAGAGTGGTGGGAAATTGCCAGCATAAAGAACGACATCATGACCTGGTACGCCCTGCGCGAACGCAAGGACGGAAGCACCTACTACACCATCCTGCGCATGATGAGAGTGCGGTAACAGCCGAGCCATAGAACAGTATTCCACCAAGAGCTCATTGCGTTAGGAATTACATGGATGCAATTCCCAACGGCGAATGGAGGTTTTTGGTGGAGTTTTTATGGAAAAATAAGATAGAAAGTGGCTATTTTGACACTGTATTAGAAAAAGAGCATGCACCCTCCATGTACACGCCGGAGAGCCCCGATGCCGCCCCACTAATTTTTTTTGTAAAAAAGGTGGGGAAAAATGGGGGAAAGTGGAGGAAAATGTTTAATTTTGTAGCCAATTTCAAGCAAAGTCGAGCAAATGAAGCGATTATTGGGCAACATAGAGGCCAAGACCGACATAAAAGGCCGTGTCTTCCTCCCCGCCACCTTCCGCAAGGTGCTGCAGGGCGAGGAGGGCGGTGCGCTCGTGCTTCGAAAGGACGTCTATCAGCCCTGCCTCAACCTCTATCCGGAAAAGGCATGGAACGAGCTGATGGACAGCATGCGGGCCCGCATCAACAGATGGAACCCGCGCCACCAACAAATATACAGGCAATTCCTCTCCGACGTGGAAATCGCATACCCCGACGCCAGCGGTCGCATCCTCATCCCGCGCCGCCTGCTCGAAGCCGCCGGCATCACGCAAGGCATCCGCTTCATAGGCATGGGCGACTACATCGAGGTGTGGAGCACGGGCAACACGGAGAAGCCATTTGTCGAGGCAGAGGAGTTCACCGCCGCCCTTGCCGAACTCATGGGCGACGAGCCGCCGACACAAGAAGAATAGGAGACGATGGACAGCCAGCAAGCCACATACCACACCCCCGTCATGCTCGAGGAGAGCATGAGAGGCCTGGACATCAAGCCTCAGGGCATCTACGTGGATGCCACCTTCGGCGGCGGCGGTCACAGCAAGGAACTGCTCTCCAGGTTGGGCGACGGGGGCCGCCTCTTCGCCTTCGACCAGGACAGCGACGCACGAGGCAACCTCCCCTCCGACCCACGCCTCACCTTCGTGCAGAGCAACTTCAGGTATCTGAGCAACTGGATGCGCTACTACGGCGTGGAGCACATCGACGGACTGCTTGCCGACTTGGGGGTGTCGAGCCACCATTTCGACGACGGCAGCCGGGGGTTCTCCTTCCGTCAGGACGGTCCTCTCGACATGAGGATGAACAAAAGTGCGAGGCTGAGCGCCGCCGACGTGGTGAACGAGTATGACGAGCAACAGCTCGCCAGCCTCCTCCACCTTTACGGCGAACTGAGAAACGCCCGACGGGTGGCACAAGCCATCGTCAAGGCAAGGGCTGAAAGGCCCATCGCCACCACCATGGCATTGGCAGAGTGTCTCAAGGGACTCTTCCCCCGCGAGAGGGAGAAGAAAGAGGTGACAAAGGTGTTCCAGGCACTGCGCATCGAGGTCAACCACGAGATGGAAGCCCTGACCGAGCTCCTCGACAGCGCCACCACGCTCCTTGCAAGCGGAGGAAGACTGGTGGTCATCACCTACCACAGCCTGGAGGACCGCATCGTGAAAAACATGATGAGGGCCGGAAACACCGCCGGCGTGGTGGAGAAAGACTTCTACGGGAGGTCGAGCGCCCCACTGAAGCCCCTGACCAACAAGCCGGAGACCCCCACACAAGAAGAGACAGAAGCCAACCCAAGGAGCAGGAGCGCCAAACTAAGGGTGGCAGAAAAGCTGTGACACAAAGCCTCTTTGAGGCCACCATATATTCAAAACTTAAAACACGACACACACCTGCAAGCAGTGCAGATGAAAACCGAAGAAATGTGATTGGAACATGAGAAAAAAAGGAAACATCAACAACGAGGCAACGGATGCCATGGACCAGGAAGACATGGCACAATTCCATCCCGGCGGGGAGGAGGATGCCGAGGAAAGAGCCACAACAGCCGTTGACACCGACGAAAGCTCGCCGGCGGACGATGAAGACACCGCCGGCGAGCCTGAACAGGCACGCCCCACGCTCAAGGAAGTCATCGAGGAAAACGCAAGGGAGGACGAGAAACCTTTCTCCTCGTCACAAGCCCTGCGTACCATCCTTGGTGGAGACATCCTCAACACACAGGCCATCAGGAAACAAATATGGCTCTTCCTCATCATCACCGTCTTCGCCATACTCTACATCTCCAACAGATACAGTTGCCAGCAACAGCAAATAAAAATCGACAACCTCAACACCACGTTGAGCAAGTCGAGATACAAGACCCTCTCGCTCTCCAGCGAACTCACCGAGCGATGCAGGGAGAGCCACGTGCAGCAGATGCTCAGAGCCAACAACGACAGCATCATCCAGCCTGCGGACCAGCCACCATACATCATCGTCGTACCCAACTGAAAAGGACATGAGCACATTCGACAACAACAACATCATGCCAAGATACACCTTCATTGCCATACTGATGACCATCATCGGTGTGGCGGTGGTGGTCAAGTCGGTTTACACGATGACCGTGAAGCGTGACTACTGGATGAAGGTGGCCAACCAAAAGGAGAAGCACGAAGCCATAGAACTGCATCCCAACAGGGGGAACATCCTGAGCGACAAGGGAGAACTCATGGCAAGTTCCCTGCCCGAATACAAGATGTACATGGACTTCAAGGCGGGAGGCGAAAAGAAAGACTCCTTGTGGAAGGAGAAAGTGGACAGCATCTGCGACGGGCTCCACGAAATCTTCCCCGAGAAAACGGCAGCAGAGTTCAAGGCACGGCTTCCACTACAATGAGAACAATGCCAGGAAAAGACCCTTCGGGACACTCGCCTACCGCACCGTGGGCGACATGTATGGAGAGATGGACAAGCCAAGGTTCGGCCTCGAACAGTCGTTCGACAGCGTCCTTCGTGGAACCCCTGGACTATACCACAAACAGCAGGTGAGGAACAGGAAACTCAAGTTTGTTGACGTGGAGCCCATCGACGGCGAGGACATCGTGACCACCATCAACGTGCAGATGCAGGACATCGCCGAGAAGGCCGTGGCCGACGAGATGAAGGAAATCAACGCCGACGTGGGAGTGGCCATCGTCATGGAGGTTGCCACGGGTGACATCAAGGCCATCGTCAACTTAGAGAAGACACCTGGAGGGAACCTCGCCGAGCGAAGGAACCACGCCGTTGCCGACCTGCTCGAGCCCGGCAGCGTGTTCAAGACGGCATCGGTCATGGTGGCCCTCGACGACGGAGTGGTGGACACCTCATACATGGTGCAGACAGGCAACGGACAAGCCATGATGCACGGCGCACAGATGAACGACCACAACCGTGCATCGGGCGGATATGGCACCATCTCGCTGAGCAGGGCGCTGCAGGTGAGTTCCAACATCGGCATCAGCAAGGTCATCGACAAATTCTACCAGAACGACCCCCAGCGCTTCGTGGACGGGCTCTACAGGGTGGGCATCGGCGAAGACCTCAAGCTCCCCATCATCGGATACGCCAAGCCCAACATCAGGTACCCCAACCAGAAGAACTCGAAAGGCGAGCGCATCTGGAGCGGCACCACGCTGCCGTGGATGAGCATAGGCTATGAGACGCAGATACCGCCCATCTCCACACTCACCTTCTACAACGCCATCGCCAACAACGGCAAGATGATGCAGCCAAGACTGGTGAAGATGAGGATCAAAGACGACGTGGCCACCGAGATACCGCCGGTGGTGCTCAAGCAGCAGATATGCAAGCCCTCCACCTTGGCCAAGGTTCAAGACATGCTCTACAAGGTGGTGCACAACGGCACCGGGAAGAAAGCCAAGTCGGAGTCCTTCGCCATTGCCGGGAAAACGGGAACGGCACAAATCGCGAAGGAGAAAATCGGCTACAAGGCCGGTGGACTGCACTACCTCGTCAGTTTCGTGGGCTACTTCCCTGCCGACGCACCGAGATACAGCTGCATCGTCTGCCTGCAAAAGTCGGGTCTGCCGGCCTCCGGTGGAACGATGAGCGGATGGGTGTTCCACAACATCGCCGAGGGCATCATGGCACACAACCTGAGCATGGACATCCAAAGCGCGCAAGAGGACAGCACGGAGCGAAGGCCGACGACGCTCAACGGCAACCTCGCCTCGGCACAGACCGTGCTCAACCACTTGGGCTACCGAAGCATCGGGAGATGGGCCAACACCGACGGAGCCTCACCCTTCTGGGGCGTGGTGGGCATGGACCCCGCACAATACCTGCTCGACCAGAAGAGCGCCACGCCACGTGACATCGTGCCCGACGTGCACGGCATGGGCGCCCGCGACGCCGTCTATCTCATGGAGAGGAGCGGCATCAAGACCCGCTTGGAAGGAAGGGGCAAAGTGGTGGCACAAAGTTTGGCCGCCGGAGAGAAAGCGAAAAAGGGCACCACATGCGTGCTCACCCTACAATACAGAAAATAAAAAGCGCTACAATATGACACTAAAGGAGATACTGAAGAACATCAAGACCGTGACGGTGAACGGCAGCCTCGACATCGAAATAGCCGAGGTGAACATCGACTCACGGCAAGTGGGACAAGGACACCTCTTCGTGGCCGTGAGGGGGACCCAAACCGACGGACACCAATACATCGACAAGGCTGTGGCGCAAGGAGCGACAGCCATCCTCTGCGAGCAAGAGCCAGCAACCCTCGCCCCGGGCGTGACATACGTCGTCACCCCATCCACGGAGAAAGCCGTTGGTGTGGTGGCCACCACCTTCTGCGGGAACCCATCTGAGCGAACACGCTTGGTGGGAGTGACCGGGACAAACGGGAAAACCACCATCGCCACCTTATTATATAATATGATGAGGAAGATGGGTCACAAATGCGGACTGCTCTCCACCGTGTGCAACTACATCGACGGGGAGGAGGTGCCAGCGACACACACCACCCCCGACCCCATCCATCTCAACCGCCTGCTCAAAAGAATGGCCGACGAGGGATGCGAGTATGTGTTCATGGAGTGCAGCAGCCACGCCATACACCAGCACCGGATAGGCGGGTTGCGCTTCACCGGCGGCATCTTCACCAACCTCACCCGCGACCACCTCGACTACCACGGCACCTTTGAGAACTACCGCGACGCGAAGAAAGCCTTCTTCGACGCACTGCCCAAAAAGGCATTCGCCATCACCAACGCCGACGACAAAAACGGCCTCTTCATGGTGCAAAACACCAAGGCCACGGTGAAGACATACTCCACAAAGAGAATGGCCGACTTCAGGGCGAGAATCCTGGAATGCCACTTTGAGGGAATGTACCTCGAAATCGACGGAAGGGAAGTAGGCGTGCAGTTCATCGGGAAATTCAACGCCAGCAACCTGCTCGCCGTATATGCCGCTGCAAGGATGCTCGGTAAGTCCCCCGAGGAAATCCTCGTCACGCTGAGCACGCTCAAGAGCGTCAGCGGAAGGCTGCAGCCCGTGCGCTCGCCTGAAGGCTACACCGCCATTGTGGACTACGCCCACACGCCCGACGCCCTGGCCAACGTGCTCGGAGCCATCCACGAGGTGCTGCGGTCCAAGGGTCGCGTCATCACCGTCTGTGGAGCCGGCGGCAACCGCGACAAGGGCAAGCGCCCCCTCATGGCACAGGAGGCCGTCAAGCAGAGCGACATCACCATCATCACGAGCGACAACCCCCGCTTCGAGGAGCCGCAAGACATCATCGACGACATGCTGCAAGGTCTCAGCGCACAGCAGCGCAGGGACGTGCTGACCATCGTGGACCGCAGGGAGGCCATCAAGACGGCCTGCAAGCTTGCCACGAAGAACGACGTCATACTCGTGGCCGGTAAAGGTCACGAGAACTACCAGGAGATACGCGGCGTGAAGCACCACTTCGACGACAGGGAGGAGCTTGAGGCCATCTTCGCAACCCAACAAGACAACAACTAACAACAGACAAACGCCATGCTATACTACATCTTCCGCTTCCTCGAGCAATACGACATACCAGGGTCGGGCATGTGGATGTACATCTCATTCCGTTCGCTGGCAGCGCTCATCATTTCACTCATGATTTCCGCCTGGTTTGGTGAGAAGTTCATCGTCTATATGAAGAAGAGGCACATTTCTGAGGTGCAGAGAGACAGGAGCATCGACCCCTTCGGCATCCAGAAGAAAGGCGTGCCCTCCATGGGTGGCATCATCATCATGGTTTCCATCCTCGTTCCCATCCTGCTCTTCGGCCGACTGCGCAACATCTACCTGCTGCTCATCATCGGAACCATGCTTTGGCTCGGCTTCTTGGGCTTCATCGACGACTACATCAAGATTTTCAAGAAGAGGAAAGACGGCCTCAAGCCCACCTACAAGCTTGCAGGGCAAATCATCCTGGGACTCGTCGTGGGCCTCACGCTGTGGGCAAGTCCCGACGCCAAAATCAACGAGACCATCACCACCGAGCACGTGGAGAGCCACAAGGTAGTGGCCCACAAGTCGCAGGCGGAGAAGTCGCTCATCACGACCATTCCCTTTGTGAAGAACCACAACCTCGACTACTCCAAGATGTTCACATTCATGGGTAAATACCGCCACGCCGCCGGGTGGGTGTTCTTCGTCATCCTGACCATATTCATCGTGACGGCCGTGAGCAACGGAGCCAACCTCAACGACGGGATGGACGGGATGTGCGCCGGCAACTCCGCCATCATAGGAGTGGCGCTCGGCATACTCTCATACGTGAGCAGCCACATCGAGTATGCCGCCTACCTCAACATCATGTACATCCCCGGCTCGCAGGAGCTCGTCGTCTTCCTCTGCGCATTCATCGGAGCCATGATCGGCTTCCTGTGGTACAACGCCTACCCAGCCCAGGTCTTCATGGGAGACACCGGTTCGCTCATGATAGGCGGGGTCATCGGCGTGTGCGCCATCATGATTCACAAGGAGCTGCTGCTCCCCATCCTCTGCGGCATCTTCTTCGTGGAGAGTGTGAGCGTCATCATGCAGACAGCCTATTTCAAATACAAGCTAAGGAAGGGAGAGCGAGTGAGGATATTCAGGGCAACGCCCATCCACGACAACTTCAGGAAGCTCGACAAAGACCTCGACCCCACCAGCCGCTTCATCTTCAGGAACTGGCCCCAAAGGCAGTTCCACGAGTCGAAAATCACCGTGCGCTTCTGGATTACGACCATCATCCTGGCGGCCATCGCCATCATCACGCTGAAAATCAGGTAGGCACGCAATCACTGGCCGTGAGGCCGGGACACCAAGCAAGGAAATGTTGACATAGAATACGGGTCAAACCCCGAAAAGAGAAAGAAAATAATTGATTTGGAAATGAAAAGAATAGTTGTTTTGGGAGCCGGCGAAAGTGGAGCCGGTGCCGCCGTATTGGCAAAGAAAGAGGGCTTCGACGTGTTCGTCTCCGACATGTCGCCCATCAAGGACAAATACAAGGCGATGCTCGACAGCCACCACATCGAGTGGGAGGAGGGACAGCACACAGAGGAGGCCATCCTCCAAGCCGACGAGATCATCAAAAGTCCCGGAATCCCGCCCACCGCCCCCATCATCGTCAAGGCGGTGCAGAAAGGCATACGCATCATCAGCGAGATAGAGTTCGCCGGAAGGTACACCAACTCGAAGATGATATGCATCACTGGCAGCAACGGCAAAACCACCACCACCTCGCTCATCTACCACATCTTCAAGTCGGCAGGCTACGACGCTGGTCTGGCGGGCAACATAGGCAGAAGCCTTGCGCTGCAGGTGGCGGAGGAGCCACACGAATACTACATCATCGAGTTGAGTTCCTTCCAACTGGAGAACATGTATGACTTCAGGGCCAACATCGCCATCCTTCTCAACATCACGCCCGACCACCTTGACAGATACGACTACTGCATGCAGAACTACGTGGACGCCAAGATGCGCATCATACAAAACCAGACCACGGACGACAGCTTCATCTACTGGAACGACGACCCCGTCATCAAGAAGGAGTTGGAGAAATACGACATCAAGGCCATCCAATACCCCTTCTCGCTGCTCAAGGAGAAAGGTTCCATAGGATACATCGAGGAGGGCACTTACCACTTGGAGGAGCCCACCCCCTTCAACATGGAGCAGGAGGAACTCAGCCTCACGGGGAAGCACAACATCTACAACTCCTTGGCCGCCGGCCTGGCCGCCAACATCGCCGGTGTTCGGAAGGAATGCATACGCAAGTGCCTTGGCGACTTCCCCGGCGTGGAGCACCGCTTGGAGAAGGTTGCCACGGTGAGAGGCGTGACATGGATCAACGACTCCAAGGCCACCAACGTGGACGCCTGCTGGTATGCCCTCGAGAGCATGACCACCCCCACCATCCTCATCATAGGAGGCAAGGACAAGGGCAACGACTACAACGAGATAAAGGAGCTTGTCAAGCAGAAATGCCGCGCACTGGTCTTCCTCGGCGCCGACAACAGCAAGTTGCACGATTTCTTCGACAACATGGGCGTCACCATCGCCGACACCCACAGCATGGAAGCGTGCGTGAGCGAATGCTACCGCCTGGCCATGCCGGGCGACACCGTGCTGCTCAGCCCTTGCTGCGCAAGCTTCGACCTCTTCAAGAACATGGAAGACCGCGGAGAGCAGTTCAAGACACTCGTCAGAAACCTCTAACAACATGAAAATCTCCATCAGCAACATCTTCAAGGGAGACAAGGTCATCTGGATGATCTTCTTCTTCCTTTGCATCATCAGCCTCATAGAGGTGTTCAGTTCAAGCAGCACACTCACCTTCAACAAAACCAACTACTGGGGTCCCATCCTCAAGCATGGTGGAATACTGCTGATGGGTGTGGCGCTGATGGTGGTGGTGCAGAACATCGACTGCAAGTATTTCAAGATAGCCACCATCTTCCTCATCATCTTCTCTGCAGTCACCCTGCTATGGGTGCTCGTTGCCGGACAGACCACCAACGGGGCGCAGCGATGGATGTCGATACTTGGAATACAATTCCAACCCTCGGAGATAGCCAAGGGGACCATCGTGCTCGCCGTGGCGCAGATACTCAGCGCCATGCAGACAGAGGACGGCACGGAAGACAAGACATTCAAGTACATCCTCTACGTGGCGTGCCCACTCATGCTGCTCATCATGTTTGAGAACCTCTCCACAGCCGTCCTCATAGGTGTCGTCGTCATTGGAATGATGTTCTACGGCAGGGTGTCGCTGCGAAAGGTGGGAAGGCTGATAGGGTTGCTCACCATCATGGTCATTTTCTTCCTCACGCTCATACTGCTGTTGGGAAAGGAAGAGGAGCCCAATGTGAACGACAAGAACAACCTCACGGAGCAGGTAGTCACCGGAAACGAAGACCAGAAGAACGAGAACTTCGTGCAGAAATTGTTCCACAGAGCCGGGACATGGAAGGGAAGGATAAAGAAGTTTGTCGGCGGGAAGGAAATCCCCCCCGAGGAGTTCGACCTCAGCGTGGACTCACAGGTGGGCTATTCCAACATCGCCATCGCATCATCGGACTTCTTGGGAAAAGGGCCGGGCAACTCGGAGATGAGAGACCTGCTCCCCCAAGCATTCTCCGACTTCATCTATGCCATCATCATCGAGGAACTGGGACTGGCGGGCGGCATCTTCGTCATGTTCCTATACGTCTTCCTGCTGTGGAGGGCGGGACGAATAGCCGACCGATGCGCCAACAACTTCCCTGCATTCCTCGTCATGGGACTTGCGCTGCTGCTCGTCGTCCAGGCCATGTTCAACATGATGGTGGCCGTGGGGCTGGCCCCCGTCACGGGACAGCCATTGCCACTCATCAGCAAGGGAGGAACATCCACCATCATCAACTGCATCTACATCGGGGCGATACTCAGTGTAAGCATTTCGGCTAAAAGGAAGAAAAAGAACAACATGGCCACAGCACCAGCCACTACCGACTGACGCGGGAAAGGCGTGTGCAAAGTGTCGCCACGACATAGACAAACAGCCTCTTTTGGAAAAATGGGAAATTAATTTCCCCGAAAATTGGGCGATGAGAAAAAAAATCGCTAATTTTGCAATTTAAAAGCCAACTTATGAGCGAAATGTTGAGAATCATCATCAGCGGAGGCGGTACGGGAGGACACATCTTCCCCGCCATTGCCATTGCCAATGCCATCAAGGCAAAGGTACCGGAGGCTGACATTCTCTTCGTGGGAGCGGAGGGAAGGATGGAGATGCAAAGAGTGCCTGCGGCAGGATATGAGATCAAGGGCCTACCCATCTGCGGTTTCGACAGGAAGAACTACCTGAAGAACTTCGCCGTGCTGTGGAAGATTTGGAAGAGCCAACGCCTTGCCAAGCGCATCATCAAGCAGTTCAAGCCCATGGCCGCAGTGGGTGTGGGAGGATATGCCAGCGGCCCCACCCTCAACCAATGCGCAGCGATGGGAGTGCCTTGCATCCTCCAAGAGCAGAACTCATACGCCGGAGTGACCAACAAACTCCTGGCAAAGAAGGCAGAAAAGATATGCGTCGCATACGACGGGATGGAGAAATTCTTCCCGAAGGAGAAAGTGGAGAATCTGGGAAACCCCGTCAGGCAGTCGCTGCTCGACACCACGCTCACACGGGAGGAGGCAGCGCGCAAGCTGGGCCTCGACCCCTCCAAGCCCATCCTGCTCATCGTGGGAGGAAGCCTGGGTGCACGCACGCTCAACGAGAGCGTCATGCAGCATCTCGACACCATCAGGCAGGCCAATGTGGACATCCTCTGGCAGACAGGAAAATACTACCAGGCTGAAATCGCCGCAAGGCTCGCCGAAACGGCCCCCATCGCCAACCTCAAGCCCACCGACTTCATCAGCGACATGGGAGCGGCATACAAGGCTGCCGACCTGGTGGTGGCACGTGCCGGTGCGAGCAGCATCTCGGAGTTCTGCCTCTTGGGAAAGCCCGTCATCCTCGTCCCCTCTCCCAACGTGGCAGAAAACCACCAATACCACAACGCCATGGCCCTGGTGGAGAAGGGAGCAGCCATACACGTGGCCGACGCCGAAGCGCCTCAAACGCTCATGGGCACGGCCCTCAAGACAATCGGCGACGAGCAACTGCTGAAATCACTCAGCAAGAACATCCTCACACTGGCGAAGAGAGACTCCGCCGAGAAAATAGCCGACAGGGTGATAGAAATAGCCACCCGAAACAATAAGTAACAGTAGATGACAACGGAAAAAAACATAAAAGCAGTTTACTTCCTCGGTGCCGGCGGCATCGGAATGAGCGCCATCGCCCGATACTTCCTCCACAAGGGAATGGTGGTGGCCGGATATGACAAGACCCCTTCGGAGCTCACCCATAAGCTCGTGGAGGAGGGAATGTCCATTCATTACGACGACAACGCAAACCTCATACCGGAGGAATGCCGCAAGAGCGAGACGACACTCGTGATATACACACCAGCCATACCGGCAGACCACAGCGAACTGAAATGGTTCCGGGAGAATGGCTTCGACATCCAGAAAAGGGCACAAGTGCTGGGCACGCTCACACGCTCGCACAAAGGGCTGTGCGTGGCCGGAACACACGGGAAGACCACCACATCGGCCATGTGCGCACACATCATGCACAACAGCCACCTCGACTGCAACGCATTCCTCGGGGGCATCACAAAGAACTACGGCACCAACTACATCCTCGCCGACAGCGACTTCGTGGTGATAGAGGCCGACGAATACGACCGCTCCTTCCATTGGCTCAGGCCATGGGCCACGGTCATCACCGCCACCGACCCCGACCACCTCGACATCTACGGCACCAAGGAGGCATACCTCGAGAGCTTCACCCACTACACCACGCTCATCAAGCCGGGAGGGACGCTCATCCTGCACACCGGACTGGAGATGAAGCCCAACACCGCCGAGGGCGTGACCACATGGACATACAGCAGGGACGAGGGCGACTTCCATGCAAGCGACATCGTCATCGACAACGGAGAAATCAGCTTCAACCTCGTCTCGCCCCTTGAAAACGTGGAAGGGATATGCCTGGGGCAGCCCATCCCCATCAACATAGAGAACGCCGTGGCCGCCATGGCAATGGCACAAATCAGCGGTTGCAGCGCAGAGGAGCTCAGGGATGCCATGCGGACGTATGAGGGAGTGGACCGCAGGTTCGACTTCAAGGTGAAGAACCAGCGTCACGTGCTGCTCAGCGACTACGCACACCACCCCATGGAAATCTACCACAGTGCCAAGAGCATCAAGGAACTGTACAAAAACAGGAAAGTGACAGCACTCTTCCAACCCCACCTCTACACCCGCACCAGGGACTTCTACAAGGAATTTGCCGAAAGCCTCAGCATCCTCGACGAAGTGGTGCTGTGCGACATCTACCCCGCCAGGGAGAAGCCCATACCGGGAGTGACCTCCCAACTCATCTACGACCAACTGAAGCCCGGGGTGGAGAAAGCAATGGTGAAAAAGGAAGACGTGCTCGACTACGTAAGAAGCCGCGACTTCGACGTGCTCGTCGTGCTCGGAGCAGGAGACCTGGACAACCTCGTAGGACAAATCGCATCCATCATCAACAGCAAGTAAATGCACATCAACTGGAAGAAAACCATCATCGTAACGCTCGACGTGGCGCTCGCCGCATACATCGCCTTGGCAATCACCGCGTTCAACAAGCCCGACCGCAAGGCCGAGACTTGCCAGCAGGTGCGCATCCGGATAGCCGACAGCGACTCCTGCGGCTTCCTCTCAGCCACCGACGTGAAAGCCATGCTCAGCAACAAGCAGCTGTACCCCACGGGGAAGCAACTCTCACTCATCGACCTCAGAGCCATCGAGCAGTCACTCAAGCAGAACGCTTTCATCAAGGATGTGCAATGCTACAAGACCCAAGACGGGACAGTGGGCTTGGAGGTCACGCAAAGGCTGCCCATGGTCAGGGTGAAAGCCGACAACGGCGAGGACTACTACATCGACTCCGAGGGAGAGATGATGCAAGGAGGGGGATACGCCTCCGACGTCATCGTCGCCACCGGGAACATCAGCCAATGGTATGCACGCAACTACGTCGCCCCCTTGGCAAGATGGATCATGGCCCACGAGTTGTGGAAAAGCCAAGTGGAGCAAATCAACATCCTGCCCGACAAGTGCATCGAGATGGCCCCGCGAGTGGGCAACCACATCACGTGCTTGGGGAGGATACAGGAAAGCAAGAACAAGGACAGGAGGGAAAGAAACATAGAGGAATTTGCGACAAGGCAGTTCACACGCCTCGACAAATTCTACAAATACGGCCTCAACAAGGTGGGATGGAACAAATACTCGTACATCAACCTCGAGTTTGACAACCAAATCATCTGCCGGAAGTACAAGCAAAACAAGAAAGAGACAACAGAAAACATACAACCCAAGGAAATATAAACAACAACCCATGGCAGCAAAGGACTTCATAGTAGCTATTGAATTGGGCTCTTCGAAAATCACCGGCATCGCCGGCAAGAAGAGCATGGACGGCAGCATACAAGTGCTCGCCGTCGTGAGGGAGGATGCCACCTCATGCATACGCAAGGGAGTGGTTTACAACATCGACAAGACAAGTGCTTGTCTGACAAACATCATCAAGAAACTTAAGACCCTGCTCAAGTCGGAAATCTCACAGGTTTACGTAGGAGTGGGAGGCCAGTCCATCAGAAGTTTGAGAAACGTCATCGTAAAGACACTGCCCGACGACACCATCATCGCCCAGGACATGATCAACGAACTGATGGACAACAACAGGAGCATGTCGTACCCCGACTTGGAAATACTCGACGCCGCCACACAGGAATACAAAGTAGGCACGCAGTACCAAATCGACCCCGTGGGCATCCAAAGCAACAAGATCGAGGGCAACTTCCTCAACATCCTCTGCAGGAAGTCGTTCTACAGGAACCTCAACAAATGCTTTGAAAACGCCAAGATAGCCATCGCCGAGATGTATCTCGCCCCCATCGCCCTGGCTCAAAGCGTGCTCACAGAAGCAGAGAAAAGGAGCGGTTGCATGCTCGTTGACCTCGGTGCCGACACCACCACCGTCTCCGTCTATTACAAGAACATTCTCAGGCATCTCGTCGTCATACCACTCGGAGGCAACAACATCACCAAGGACATCGCATCCCTCCAGATGGAGGACAGCGAGGCCGAGGAGATGAAGCTCAAGTATGCATCGGCCTACACCGAAAACGCTGAAATAGAGCCCGACAAGACCATCGCCATCGACGCAGAGAGAAACATCGACATGCAGACCTTCGTGGACCTCGTGGAGGCAAGAACCAACGAGATCATCCAAAACGCATGGAGGCAAGTGCCGCAAGAGTACAACGACAAACTGCTCGGAGGCATCATCCTCACCGGCGGAGGCTCCAACATGAAGAACATCAAGAAGGCCTTCACCAACATCACCAACATCCAGAAGGTGCGCATCGCCAACACCGTGACGCAGAACGTCACCTCCACCGACAAGGACGTCAACGCCCGCAACGGCATGATGAACACCGTCATCGGCCTGCTGGCAAGAGGCGACATGAACTGCGCCGGCTCCGCCATCAACCCCAACGCCGACCTCTTCAGCAGTGCCGGCGCACCCACGAGCGGAAACACCGGCGACATCCACACCAAGCCTCGCAAGCCCGGCGAGATGGGCAATGGCGTGGTGATGACCGAAGCCGAGAAGCAGAGGGCCGAGGAGGAGCGCAAGCGCAAGGCCGATGCCGAAGCCATCAGGATAAAAGAGGAGATGGAAGAGAAGCGCCGGCAAGAAGAGCTGGAACGCAACAAGGGCGGCTTCTTCAAGCGTACAGCGGCATCACTCAAGAACTTTGCAAGCAAATTGGTGGCCGAGGAGCCAGAAGAGGAAGACGACAAGAGATAAGACAACCCCATAAAACCAAGAAGCAATGGACAAGGACAAAAATAAGCACGAGGCACTCGAATTTGAAGAGTTGCCAAAAGAGAACTGCATCATCAAGGTCATCGGCGTGGGTGGCGGTGGCGGAAACGCCGTCAACCACATGTACCGCGAAGGCATACACGAGGTGACCTTCGTGCTGTGCAACACAGACCGCCAGGCACTCAACGACTCACCCGTGCCTGTACACATCCAGCTGGGAAAGGAAGGACTGGGAGCAGGCAACAAGCCCGAACGGGCTCGCAAGGCCGCCGAGGAGAGCGAGGATGACATCAGGCGAATGCTCAACGACGGCACGAAGATGTCGTTCATCACCGCCGGCATGGGTGGTGGCACCGGCACCGGAGCCGCCCCCGTCATCGCCCGCGTGTCCAAAGAACTCGGCATCCTCACCGTGGGCATCGTCACCATCCCCTTCCGCTTCGAGGGTCCCAACAAAATCGACCAGGCCCTTGACGGCGTGGAGGAGATGTCGAAGCACGTGGACGCCCTGCTCGTCATCAACAACGAGCGCCTGCGTGAGATCTACCCCGACTACTCCGTGCTCAACGCCTTCGCCAAGGCCGACGACACCCTGAGCATCGCCGCACGAAGCATCGCAGAAATCATCACCGTGCACGGACTGATCAACCTCGACTTCAACGACGTGCGCACCGTGCTCAAGGACGGCGGCGTGGCCATCATGAGTACCGGATACGGCGAGGGAGAAGGTCGTGTGAAAGCTGCCATACAGGACGCACTCAACTCACCGCTGCTCAACGACAACGATGTCTTCAACTCGAAGAAAATCCTTCTCAGCATCTCCTTCGCCAACGACAAGGAGTCGGGCGGCCTGATGATGGAAGAGATGAACGACGTGAACGACTTCATGGCCAAATTCGGCGACGACTTCGAAATCAAGTGGGGCCTCGCCGTTGACCCCGAACTGGGCAAGAAGGTGAAAGTCACCATCCTCGCAACAGGTTTCGGAATAGAGAACGTGGACGGCATGAGCGGACACATCAACAAGCACGCCAGCCAGTCGAGAATAGCCGAGCTGGACGAGAAGAGGGCGAGAAACGAAGAGCGCAGGCAGCACTACTACAAGAACAGCAACGACAAGCCACAAAAGCGCCGCCCGCACATCTTCATCTTCAAGCCCGAAGACCTCGACAACGAAGACGTCATCCTCGCCGTGGAGAGCACCCCCACCTACCGCAGGACAAGGGGCATGCTCGACGACATCTGCAAAATCGCCATGGGTGACTCCGAAAGCGACGGCAGCAACGAGACAGTGACCAACATCGGCAATTCCACCAAAATCGTTTTCTGAAAAACTGCAAGACATGACACTATACGACCAAATCAGCGAAGACATCAAAGCCGCCATGAAGGCCCGCGACAAAGTGAGGCTTGAAACGCTGCGCAACATCAAGAAAGTCTTCATCGAGGCAAAGACCGCCCCGGGTGCCAACGACACCCTGGACGACGCCGACGCACTGAAAATCATACAGAAACTGGCAAAGCAGGGCCGTGAGTCCGCCGCCACTTTCACAGAGAAGAACCGTCAAGACCTGGCCGACGGCGAACTGGCACAAGTGGCAGTCATAGAAAGCTACCTGCCACGCCAACTCGACGAGGCTGAAATCGAGGCTGCTGTGAAGGACATCATCGCCCAAACCGGAGCCGCCGGAATGAAAGACATGGGAAAGGTCATGGGCATGGCCACCAAGCAAATGGCCGGAAAAGCCGACGGCAAGGCCATCTCAACCATCGTCAAGCGCCTGCTCGCCTAATCACGCAAACAGTTCCTTGAGGACGGACAAAGACTTCAGCTGAGGAAACCCCGGCACATGAAGCCGGTAATACTCCAATATCACCTCTGTGCACCTGTTGCGCTCTTCGCGCGACATCGCACAGAGGTGCATTGTTTGGTAGGACAGGCGCATGAGCAACCCGATTTTCGAGGCTTCCGAAGGTTTCAGAAAATGTCCGTGACGCGGCACGTCAGGAGTGAAACACGCATTGAGCAAGTCGAAATACCCTCCTTCCAGCACGTCGTCAACATTGGGAAAGAAACCCAGGAAGCGCGACAAGCGCATCATGAAGACCAAGTGGAAATTGGAAAAATGGTCGGACACCCCGTCCAACCATTCGAGGCTGTAGGCGACAAACTGGAAAAGGGGCACGTTCTCACGCTCGTCGCGAGTGGCATGGACGAGAAACTCAGAAAGAAACATGCCCATCGACAACTTGTAAGGATGCATCGACAGCGACGGCAGCGGCTTGCTCATGCGGATGTCGCCGAGACGCTGGAGGGAAGACTTCAAACGATAGTCGAAATCCACCTCCACCAATGTGAGAGGGATGAACAACTGTCGGCGCATGCGGCCACGCGACGAGGCAGACACGCGAACCATGAACGACACGCGCCCATGGAGGGCCGTGAGCATGTCGACAATCAGAGAGCCATCACCATATTTCACCGCCCTCAGCACCACGGCCTGGGTACTCGTAATAGACATTCATTTCACTTTTTAGACCGTAAAATTACGACAAAGGAGCGAAAAACGCAAGAAAAAATGCAAAAAAAAGATAAAAAAGCACTTATTGGGAAAAAACACCCCATAAAATTTGCGTGAGTAAAAGAAAAGTAATACCTTTGCATCCGCAATTCAAGTCAATGGTCCATTCGTCTATCGGTTAGGACGAGAGATTTTCATTCTCTAAAGAGCAGTTCGACTCTGCTATGGACTACAAGAACAATAAAAAAAAGGAAACAAAAAAGATGGCAAACCACAAATCATCACTGAAGAGAATCCGCCAGGACAAGAAGAGGCAACTTCACAACAAGTATTACGCAAAGACCATGCGCAATGCAGTAAGAAAGCTGCGCGCAATGACCAACAAGGACGAGGCTGCGAAGCTTTTCCCCTCTGTACAAAAAATGCTTGACAAATTGGCAAAGACCAACATCATACACCGCAACAAGGCTGCCAACCTCAAGTCCAGCCTCTCACGCCAAATCAACAAAATGGCGTAAAAGAGCAAGGAGAAAAGATAAACAAAAGGCCGTTACCTCACGAGGTGACGGCCTTCTTGATTTATGCCTTTTTAACTCCTTTCCACCCGCATTTTTTCACCCCAAAAATTTCTTGATGTGCCATTAATTTCGTAACTTTGCACAATCTTTCAACCCATCCACAAAACCCCGTCACACATGCAAGAAAAGCAGCAGCTGAAAGGCGGAAGCGTGGAAAGACAGTGTAACAAAAATGTCAGAGACACAGAAACAGGAAAGCAATTATTCAGCGAAAAACATCCAGGTGCTTGAGGGCTTGGAAGCCGTCAGGAAACGCCCCGCCATGTACATTGGCGACATCAGCGAGAAAGGCCTGCACCACCTGGTGAACGAGACAGTGGACAACTCCATCGACGAGGCGATGGCGGGCTACTGCACACACATCGAAGTGACCATCAACGAGGACAACTCCATCACCGTGCAGGACAACGGTAGAGGAATACCGGTGGACGAGCACAAGAAACTGCACAAGTCGGCACTCGAAGTGGTGATGACCGTGCTGCACGCCGGAGGAAAGTTCGACAAAGGCTCATACAAGGTGAGTGGAGGACTTCACGGCGTAGGTGTGAGTTGCGTCAACGCCCTCTCCTCCCACATGCTGTCGCAAGTGTTCAGAAACGGGAAGATTTACCAGCAAGAATACGAGCGCGGAAAGCCACTATACCCCGTCAAGGTGGTGGGTGATACCACCATCCAAGGCACCAGGCAGCAGTTCTGGCCCGACCCCACCATCTTCACGACCACCGTCTATCAATACGACATCATCGCAAGGCGAATGAGGGAACTGGCATACCTCAACGCCGGAATAACCATCACCCTCAAGGACTTGCGCCCCGATGAGGAAGGAAACACACGCCAAGAGGTGTTCCATGCCAAGGAAGGTCTCAAGGAGTTTGTCAGGTTCATCGACAGGCACCGCACCCATCTCTTCAACGACGTCATCTATCTCAAGACGGAGAAGCAAGGTGTGCCCATCGAGGTGGCCGTGATGTACAACACCGACTATTCCGAAAACATACACTCCTACGTCAACAACATCAACACCATAGAGGGAGGCACCCACCTGCAGGGCTTCCGCATGGCACTCACACGAACGCTGAAGAAATACGCGGACAACGACCCTGCCATCTCCAAGCAAATAGAGAAGGCGAAGATAGAGATTGCCAGCGAAGACTTCAGGGAAGGCCTCACCGCCGTCATCTCCATCAAGGTGGCAGAGCCGCAGTTTGAGGGACAGACGAAGACAAAGTTGGGAAACAGCGAAGTCTCCGGAGCCGTGCAGCAAGCCGTCAACGAGGCCCTCTCCGCCTACCTGGAAGAGCATCCCAAGGAGGCGAAGCAGATTTGCGACAAGGTGGTGCTTGCCGCCACGGCACGCATCGCAGCGCGAAAGGCCCGTGAGAGCGTGCAGCGCAAAAACGTCATGTCGGGAGGAGGACTGCCCGGCAAGCTTGCCGACTGCTCCAACAAAGACCCCAAGGAATGCGAGATTTTCCTCGTGGAGGGCGACTCCGCCGGAGGCTCTGCCAAGCAAGGCCGCGACCGCTTCACGCAAGCCATCCTTCCGCTGCGAGGAAAGATTCTCAACGTGGAGAAAGTGATGTGGCACAAGGTATTTGAGAGCGAGTCGGTGATGAACATCATCCAGAGCATCGGCGTGCGCTTCGGTGTGGACGGAGAAGACGACAAGGAGGCCAACATCGACAAGCTGCGCTATGACAAAATCATCATCATGGCCGATGCCGACGTTGACGGCGCCCACATCGCAACGCTCATCATGACACTCTTCTACCGCTTCATGCCACGCATCATACAAGAGGGGCACCTCTACATCGCCTCTCCCCCACTCTACCGATGCACCTACAAGAAGAAGGTGAGCGAATACTGCTACAACGACCAGCAAAGGCAGGCTTTCCTCGACAAATACGGCAACGGTGTGGAAGACGCCAACATCCACACACAGAGGTACAAAGGTCTGGGCGAGATGAACGCCGAAGACCTCTGGGAGACAACGATGAACCCCGCCACACGGTTGCTCAAGCAGGTAAGCATACAAAATGCCGCCGAGGCCGACGAAATCTTCTCCATGCTCATGGGCGACGATGTCGAACCGAGAAGAGAATTCATCGAGGCCAACGCAACATACGCCAACATCGACGCATAAACAACCAGGAACACTGCCACCTACAAGGCAAGGGGCGGAGCACGCCATCACTGCTCCGCCCCTTGACAAACTTTTTTCAGACACCACGAAATGGCCCTATTACACTCTATACCAGCCAGCCAAGCCCTTGGCATCTTAGCCAATCACGCCACGCTGACGATGACCATCCTCATCCTCACCATCATGCTGCTGGCTGCACTCCTCACCATCGCCTACATCTCCCTGAAAAGCAAAGCCAAGGCAAACAAAAGCATGCGCGAAGAGGGCAAGAGCCGCCTTGACTTCTTCCTCAAACTGGCACACGAATTTCGAACACCACTCACCATCATCATCGGACTAAGCGAGAACATCGAAAATGGGAAAGCTGCCACCAACGAGGACATCATCAAGGCAGCACAAGTCATCAAGAGAAATGGAAGGCTGATGCAGGAACTGACCAACCAGTTGCTCGAACTCTCGAAAATCAATTCCAACTACAACGAGGTGGTGTGGCGGCGAGGAGACGTCGTGGCATGCACACAGATGATTGTGGACAGCTTCATGCCACTGGCAGCACAGCGAGGCATCTCACTACAATACTCACCAGCCCAAAAGGAGGCCTGCATCGCGTTCGTGCCAGACTACCACAACAAAATCTTCAACAACCTGATATTCAACTCCTTGAAATACACCAACGAAGGAGGCCGTGTCGATGTGAGCACCTCGCTCGAAGCAGAGGACTTCATCATCATCGTGGCCGACACCGGCATCGGCATCTCCGAAGCCAGACTGCCACACATCTTCAACGAATTTTACACCAGCAACGACAACACAACCAACGTAAACACCGGCATCGGACTGGCCATGGTGAAGCACATCATCGACCAACTCGGCGGAAACATCGACGTGAAAAGCACCGTAGGGAAAGGCACCACTTTCACCATCAGCATCCCCCTGAGAGAGGACGACAAACACTTCCCTGCCTACGACATCGAGAACAAAGCATTGGAAAAGGCAGACGAAGAAGACCTTTTCATCGACGATGAGCAGGAAGACAACTCACGCACAAGAATACTCATCGTGGAGGACAACACCGATGTGATAGCATACCTCTCAAGCCTGCTTCGCACCGAATACGCCATCATTTATGCCAAAGACGGCATCGATGGCCTGCGTAAAGCCAAAGAGCAAGTGCCCGATCTCATTGTGAGCGACTTGATGATGCCCGGCATGGACGGTTTCCAGCTATGCCAAACCATCCGCTCCACCCCACTGCTGGCACACATCCCATTCATCATCATCACCGCCAAGGTGAGCGAAGACGACAGGATATTGGGCTTGAAA
This sequence comes from uncultured Prevotellaceae bacterium, assembly GCA_902792855.1. GTDB lineage: Bacteria > Bacteroidota > Bacteroidia > Bacteroidales > Bacteroidaceae > Prevotella. Next base: position 12,340 of record CADBBP010000017.1, on the reverse strand, counting down.
GCCGGCGCCGACGCCTATCTTGCAAAACCGTTCAACCCCGACGTGCTCATGGTGAGGATCAGCCAACTCATTGCACAGCGCCAGCAGCTGCGCGACCGCTTCACACAAGCCATCACCAACAACGAGTCACAATCCATGAAAGAGCAACTGAGCGAAATGGACAGGGGCTTCCTCAACCGCATCGGCGACATCGTGCGCCAACAAATGGGTTCGGGCAGCATCGACGTGGAGAGCGTGGCTGCAAAACTATGCATCAGCAGCAAACAACTCAGAAGAAAGCTCTATGCCATCACCGGGGAGACAACCGTAGCCTTCATCATGCAAATCCGACTGGCTGAGGCATACAAGCAACTGATAGGTCAACCCCAGCTCACCGTGTCGGAAATAGCCATCAAATGCGGCTTCGAAGATGGAGGGTATTTCACCAAGGCATTCAAACAACAATACAAAATCACCCCCACCCAACTGAGGAAAAGCACTTCACAAGAGGGAAATTGACATTTTGTCCGAAAATTACCAATATTTGGCGGAAAATTACCACTCTTTTACACGTTTTTCCACTACTTTTGCACTCACTATGGCGGGAGTAAAAACCCGCATACTTTACTTTCACCATACACATTGTAAAATGGTCGTGATGACCACAAGTAAGTATTAAGCGTAAAGTTTTGTTATCTTGTTCACGGCAGCCGGGAGGTTGCCGTGAACTATTTTTCCCCTCGCACAATCATTTCACACGGTTGCAACGGTCGGTGTAGAAACGACGGAAGTCGGACCATTTATAATAAGGATAGCTTGTCGTGGGTACGGGCAATGTGGCTTCGGCACCATTGAGCAGACATTTCACAAGGATGTCGTCACCCTTTTTGCCACGGTAGAACACCAATTGGATGTTGCTCGCCTTGCAAGTCTCCCAATTCTGGTAGCAGTCCTTCACCTCACTCGGATCCTCCGGGTCGCGGTCGGCCCCGTTGATGCCCATCAACACGGTGAGCGGTCCAAGGCAGGTGTCATGGCCGAAGCGCAAGTCGGCTATATGGTCGCTGCTGCCCGAAATGACTGCGTCGGCCTTCTTGATGATGTCCTCCAATATGGGCACCATCTGATATTGGGGGCCAAACACCCAGGAGTAGGACCCCAAGTTGGAGTACTCCCATTGGCGAACCATCTCCTCGTCGGTGACGATGCCCTCCATCATCCCCTCATAGCCAATGCTGGGCAAGGTGGTGTAAAGGTCGAGCAAGTTGCTTGCAATGCGACGGGGATTGCTTGGAAGTCCCTCCGTGCTGACAAACACCCGTGAAACGACGGCATCCCTGAGCGTGTTGTCCTCGCTCATCCTGTCGCGGTTTTTCTCATAACGGGGAGTTGCTTTCGGGAAGTCACGCCGCAGGGGGTTCTGACGATCGGTGGGCACCACGCCGTCGAGGGTGAAGCGAGACGACTGCTCTCGAATCTCTATCTTGGGGTTGCATTGCACCAGCTCCTGGCAGAAAGACGACATGCTAAGCACGCAACGGCCGGAGAGCGAAGAGATGGCGAGCACGTTGCCACCTTTCTTGAACACATTCGGGAAATTGTTATACATCGTGCGGGCGATAAACTGGTGCTGGTCCCAACCAAGCTGGGTCAGTTCGCTCACACCCGTCATCAACTCCTGGCGCACGGCCATGAATTTATTGTGAAAGGCCTCTCCCACCGGCGTGAGCAGATGCTTCTCATGGGCGGCAGACAACAGCGTGTCCAAGTCCTTGTAAAGCTTGTCTGTCCAATAATAGCGGGAGCCATGACGGGAGTAATGGCTGATGTAAAACGGCTTGTAACCGCGAGGTGCCTTGGTGAGCCTTACGGCCTCCATGGAGTAAGGATAGTCGTTGCCGTATGACTTTCGAGGGTCTGCCTTGAGTTGCTCCAAGGCGGAAGACACCTGTCCACATACCGGCATGGCCAACAATGCGAACAAAAGTAAATGCAAAATCTTTTTCATGGCTATCGTGTTGTTTTGGTGAAACTTTTCTATCCTGCGCAGATATTTAGCCACTCGGTTAAGCAGAGTCTCGTCTTCGGCGATAATGCCAAAATTACGGAAAATTTCAGCACTTAAGGTATCTTTTTGTACAAGTGACATATACTACATTTTAAACTGCAAATTTAAGCAAAAATTCCGAACATACAAATAAAAAACAATAAAATGACTGAAAAAAGGGGACTATTATAAACCTATTGCATATCTTTGCAGCACCGAGACAAGAAACGCGACGGCTCATGCCGCATGTCTGTTGCACTCACATAAATCAATGTATAACCTGTCTAATTTTGGGGAGTATTATACTTCGCACAGGAGCCAGTTATAATTACGTGTGCTTGTCAATGGAGTACGTCGTCCAACATCACGAGAATTACTCCGTTTGCAAGGTTTCCCTGAAAAGTATAGAATAGCTGTCTCTCATCAAGATATCCAAAGACAAACAGGTAACAGCGTAGTTGTTCCAATGATTCGTATGGTTGCTCAAAAAATGAACGAAATCATTAAAGCGAAACAATAGGCAAATGTCACATATATGAACACATCCAAACGAGATGGAAATCTACCATGAAAACTTGCATATTTCACAAAAAATGCCGTACTTTGCAAGAAATTTTAAGAAACCAAGACGAATATGGAAAAGAAAATGAGAATCCCGTCCCTTTGCGTCCACGCAGGCTATCAAGCGAAAAACGGTGAACCGATAGAGTTGCCCATCATACAAAGCACCACTTTCAAGTACGACGACTCCGACGAAATGGCCCAGCTCTTCGACCTGAAGAAAGAAGGCTATTTCTACACCCGGCTTCAAAACCCCACCAACGATGCCGTTGCGGCAAAAATCGCCGCCCTCGAGGGTGGTGTTGGCTGCGTGCTCACCTCCAGCGGACAAGCCGCCAATTTCTACGCCATCTTCAACCTCTGCGAGGCCGGCGGCCACATCGTCACCTCCAACGAGATTTACGGCGGCACCTTCAACCTCTTTGGAGTGACGCTGAAAAAGCTTGGCATCGAGTGCACATTCGTCTCGCAGGAAGCATCCGAAGAAGAGATACAAAAAGCCTTCAGGCCCAACACCAAGGCTCTCTTCGGAGAAACCATTTCCAATCCCGGATGCGCCGTGCTCGACATTGAGAAATTCGCACGCATAGCCCACCGAAACGGCGTGCCCCTCATCGTGGACAATACTTTCGCCACCCCCATCAACTGCCGCCCCTTCGAGTGGGGAGCAGACATCGTCACCCATTCCACCACCAAATACATGGACGGCCTGGCCACCCAGGTGGGAGGAGCCGTGGTGGATAGCGGCAATTTCGACTGGCTGGCCTACGCCGACAAGTTCCCCGGCCTGACCACCCCCGACGACTCCTATCACGGCCTGACCTACGTGAAAGCCTTTGGGAAGATGGGCTACACCACCAAACTCGTGGCACAACTCATGCGAGACCTTGGAAGCATACCTGCTCCCCAAAACTCCTTCCTGCTCAACATGGGCTTGCAGACACTGCACCTGAGGGTGAGGCAGCATTGTGCCAACGCCCAGCAAGTGGCGCAGTTCCTGCACGACGACGACAGGGTGGCATGGGTGCACTATTGCGGACTGAAGGACGACCCCAACTACGCCCTTGGTCAAAAATACCTGCCCAACGGCTCCTGCGGCGTGATAGCATTCGGCCTGAAAGGCGACCGCGAAACGGCCATCCGCTTCATGGACTCCCTCCAAATGATAAACATCGTGACCCATGTGGCCGACGCCCGCACCTGCGTGCTCCATCCCGCCAGCCACACCCACCGTCAACTCTCCGACGAGCAGCTCCGCCAAGCCGGCGTCGCCCCCGACCTCATCCGTCTCTCCGTGGGCATTGAGGATGTGGAAGACATCCTCGACGACCTCCGCCAGGCCCTCGACACCATCAAATGACACCCCATGACAAAAGCCATCATTCCCTGGGTTGTGGCAGCCGTCGTTTGCTCCTGTGCCAACATCAACGCCACGGCACAGGACACCCCCGGCACCCTGCCCATGCGGCTGTGGTATGACCGCCCGGCCACCTTTTTCGAGGAGTCCCTTCCCATAGGCAACGGGAAAATAGGGGCAAGCATTTATGGAGGAACAGATGACAACATCCTCTACCTCAACGACATCACGTTCTGGACAGGGAAGCCGGTGGACCCGGAGCTCGACGCCGGAGCCAGCAGATGGATACCAGAGATACGCAAGGCACTGTTTGCGGAAGACTATGCCTTGGCCGACAGCCTGCAGTTGCACGTGCAAGGCCCCAACTCGCAATTTTACCAACCCCTCGCCACCCTGCACATCATCGACGAGCACACCGGCGAGGCCACAGCATACCGCCGCTCGCTCTCGCTCGACAGCGCACTCTGCCACGACCAATATACCAAGGACGGACGGCGATACACCCGCGAATATTTCGCCTCACACCCCGACAAGGTCATCGCCATGCGCTTCAGATGCCTCGACGGTCGCGGCATACGATGTCGCGTGGCACTCACATCGCAAGTGCCGCACGGAGTGAAAGCCAACGCCAACGGGCAAATCACACTCACCGGCCACGCCATAGGAGAGGAGAAGGACAACATGCACTTCTGCGCGCTCCTCATGGCCAAAAGCAGCGACGGACGCATCACCGTCTCCGACAGCACATTGCTCGTGAGCGACGCCTCCGACCTCACCATCTATTTCGTCAATGAGACGAGTTTCAACGGAGCCTCGCAACACCCGGTGGCCAACGGAGCACCCTACATCGAGAGCGCCACCGACGACTTGTGGCACCTGGTCAACTACAACTACGACGAACTGCGACAACGGCACATCGACGACTACGTAAAACTGTTCTCAAGGATGAGCATCACCTTGGGAAAACCGAAAGCTGCCGACATGGCCATCCCCACCGACGCCCTGCTGAAACGACACACCGACAACGGAGGCGACAGCCGCTACCTCGAAAGCCTTTACTTCCAATACGGCCGATACCTGCTCATCGCATGCTCGCGGACACCTGCCGTGCCAGCCAACCTGCAAGGTTTGTGGACCCCGCACCGCTTCTCGCCTTGGCGAGGCAACTATACGGTGAACATCAACTTGGAAGAGAACTACTGGCCGGCGGAAGTGGCCAACCTCAGCGAAATGGCCACCCCCCTATGGGGCTTCATGGAAGCCCTGGCCCACAACGGCCGCAACGTGGCGCGCAACTACTACGGCATCACACGAGGATGGTGCTCCAGCCACAACAGCGACATCTGGGCCATGGCCAACCCCGTGGGGGAGAAACGTGAAAGCCCGGAATGGAGCAACTGGAACATGGGAGGCGCCTGGCTCAGCCAAGCCCTATGGGAGCACTACAGATACACCCTCGACCGTGACTTCCTCCAGAAGACGGCATACCCGCTGCTGCGCGGAGCCGCCGAGTTCTGCCTCGACTGGCTCGTGGACAACCCACGTCAGCCGGGCGAACTCATCACCGCCCCCAGCACGTCGCCGGAGAACGAATACAAGACTCCCGAAGGATACCACGGCACCACTTGCTATGGCGGCACCGCCGACCTGGCCATCATCCGCGAACTCTTCACCAACACGCTGGCAGCCGGACGCATCGTGGGCGACGACAAAAAGTTCCTCAAGGAAGTGGAGCAGAGCCTCTCACGGCTGCACCCCTACACCATAGGCCATGAGGGCGACATCAACGAGTGGTATTACGACTGGGACGACTGGGACCCGAAACACCGCCACCAGTCACACCTCATCGGTCTGTACCCGGGACACCAAATCACCCTTGAGGAAACGCCCCTCTTGGCAAAAGCAGCACGAAGGAGTTTGGAAATCAAGGGCGACCAAACCACGGGATGGAGCACGGGATGGCGCATCAACTTGTGGGCGCGCCTTCACGACGCCCAACAAGCCTACCACATCTACCAGAAACTGCTCACCTACGTCTCTCCCGACGACTACAAGGGCAGCGACAGGCGACACTCCGGCGGCACCTACCCCAACCTCTTCGACGCCCATCCGCCCTTCCAAATCGACGGCAACTTCGGAGGCACGGCAGGCGTGTGCGAAATGCTGCTGCAAGGCGACGAGAATCAGCTGCACTTGCTGCCAGCACTGCCCGAGCAATGGGCGGAGGGTAGTGTGCGGGGCATACGCGCACGGGGCGGCCTCACGCTCGACATCACATGGAGCGAGGGGGGCCGAAATGTGGAGGCCACCATCACCAGCCAGCGCAATGGCAAGGTGAAAGTGACTTGTGCCGGAAGAAAAGCCGTGGCAAAGTTGAGGAAAGGAAAGACGACGACGGTGAAGTTCTGAGAAACGTCACAAACGTCTGTACTTGGAAGGCGAAACGCCGACATGCTCCTTGAAAAACTTCCCCAAAAACGACTGGTTGGGGAAATGGAGCGACTCGGCTATCTCCTTGATGCTAAGTGTGGAACTCTTGAGCAATACGCGAATTTCCAACACGACGAAATAGTCAATCCACTCGTTGGGTGTGCGGCGGCTCACCTGCTTCACTGTCTCGGAAAGATATTTCGGAGTGATGCACAACTGCTCGCCATACCAACTGACGCGACGCTCATGGCGGAAATTGTCCTTCACCAAAGCGATGAAGTTGCCGAAAATCACCTCTGCGCGTGTGCGCTTGGGCGAGTTGGCCTGCTTTTGGTAAATCTCGTTGCCGATGTCGTAAATCATTGCCTTGAGCAGCGAGATGGCCAACTCGCGGCGGAAGCGGTGCCCACGGTCCTCCACCTTCTCGCAAATCATGTTGAAATAGACATTGAACGTCGCCGCCTTCTCCGGCTTCAGGTTGAACACCGGATTGGAATAAGCAAAGAGAAACACCTGGGACATCTCATACACCTCCTTGATAATCTCTGCAAAGAAATCGTTGGAGGCCATGATGGCGATGCCCTTGCAGTCGGGGCTGAGCTTGTATTCGCTGAGCATCTGCCCGTCGTTGATGACGATGACATCGTTCTTTTGCACCTGATGCACCTTGGTGTCCACGGTGTACTCCGCACTCCCCTCCAAACACAAGGCCACGAAGAGACAGCTCATCTTGCGAGAGTCGGGTGAAACAGGTACATCCTCAAAACGCCTGAAAAGCAACAAGTCATCATCGATGAACAAATTATCGTTCACCAAAAGCTTGGAAGTCCTGGGGGTGATGTCTTGAAAGGTTGTCTTATTCATTTTTTAGTTTTTTGTGTACAGCTATAGGGGCTTTAAGGGCTTTAAGACTCAAACCTCAAACCTCAATCCTCAAACCTCAAACCCATCTGCCACTTCCAGGAGTTCCTCATACCATTCCTCGCCGAAGCGGCGGATGAGCGGTTCGCGCAGGAAGCGATAGACACGTATGCCGAGTTGCCGCCCCTTTTCCACCGCGTCGCGGCACACATGCCAGCGGTGATAGTTAAGTCCCACGGTGCCATCGGCGAACACTTTCTCGCGGATGGGATAAAGCGCACAACTGACAGGTTTGCAAAAAGTGATGTCGCCTTTGCGGAAAGCCTTTTCAAGGGCGCACAGGCACATGCCGCCCTCATAGCAAGTGAAGACGCAGTCGCGTCCCGCCACGATGCTGGTCACCATGTCCCCGTCGGTGTCGGGATAGGCCACCCCCTGCTTGTCCACCACCGCCTGTGCCGAAGCCGAAAGGTGAGGCCACACCTTGTCGAGACAGGCTTCCATGCTATCTATCTCCTCGAGGGTGACCGGAGCCCCGGCGTCGCCCTCCACGCAGCACTGCCCTTGGCATTTGTCAAGGTCGCAGCAGAAATACTCGGTGAGGATGTCGGCCGAGAGGAGCACATGGCCTACTTGCAGGATGGGAGGTATGTTGCAGCTCATGTTGGTGTCGTTTTACCACGCTATGGGGGCGATGCCGTGCGCCTCCAAGTAGGCGTTGGCCTGCGAGAAATGATGGTTTCCAAACCACCCGCCCCTGTTGGCGGAGAGCGGCGAGGGATGCACCGACTGCAGGACGAGATGGCGTGTGCGGTCGATGTAGGAAGCCTTGCTGCGGGCATAGCCGCCCCACAGGATGAATACGAGGTGTTCGCGGCCGCGGTTGAGGGCGCGTATGGCGGCATCGGTGAAGATTTCCCATCCCTTTCGCTGATGGCTTCCGGCAAGATGCTCCCTCACGGTGAGAGTGGCGTTGAGCAGCAGCACCCCCTGACGCGCCCAACGGGTGAGATTGCCGCTGGCGGGCATGGGGAGTCCCAGGTCGGAACTGATTTCCCGGAAGATGTTGATGAGCGAGCCCAGGTCGGAACTGATTTCCCGGAAGATGTTGATGAGCGAGGGGGGCATCTCCACGCCGTCGGGCACGGAGAAGCTGAGCCCCATGGCCTGGCCCGGCTCATGGTAGGGGTCCTGGCCGATGATCACCACCCTCACCTTGTCGAAGGGACAGAGGTTGAAGGCGTTGAAAATCAACTTTCCAGGAGGGTAGCAGGTGTGCGTGGCATACTCCTCCTTCACCATCCTTACAAGATTGGCGAAATAGGGTTGCTCAAACTCCGCTGCGAGTTGCAATTTCCACGAGGGCTCTATCTTTACATCCATGGGGAAAAGGTGTAACCCGGAGGCACTGGATGCGCCTCCGGGAAATAGTTTAGTCGATGATGAGACATTCGCCGGTCATGTCGGCAGGTTGCTCCAGGCCCATGATGTGGAGGATGGAGGGTGCCACGTCGGCGAGCCGTCCGTCTTTCACCTTCGCGCTGTTGTTGTTGGTGACGTAGATGAACGGGACGGGGTTGAGCGAGTGGGCGGTGTTGGGAGTGCCGTCCTCGTTGATGGCGTTGTCGGCATTGCCGTGGTCGGCGATGATGAGCACCTCGTAGTCAGCGGCCTTGGCGGCCTCCACCACGGCTTCCACGCAGTGGTCCACAGCCCATACAGCCTTGGCGATGGCATTGTAAACACCGGTGTGGCCCACCATGTCGCCGTTGGCAAAGTTGACGACGATGAAGTCGTATTGCTCTGTCTTGATGGCCTCCACGAGTTTGTCCTTCACCTCGTAGGCGCTCATCTCGGGCTTCAGGTCGTAGGTGGCCACCTTGGGCGACGGCACGAGGATGCGGTCCTCGTTCTCATAGGGAGCCTCGCGCCCGCCGTTGAAGAAGAAGGTGACATGTGCGTATTTCTCCGTCTCAGCGGTGTGCAACTGCTTCTTGCCCAACTTGGAGAGGTATTCGCCGAGGGTGTCCTCCACGTTCTCCTTCGGGAAGAGGATGTTCACGCCCTTGAAATTGGCGTCGTAGGGTGTCATGCAGTAGTATTGCAAGCCGGGGATGGTGTGCATGCCGGCCTCCGGCATGTCCTCCTGGGTGAGCACGGTGGTGAGTTCCTTGGCGCGGTCGTTGCGGAAATTGATGAAAATCACCACGTCGCCCTCCTGGATGGTGCCATCGATGTTGGCGTTGTTGATGGGCTTGATGAACTCGTCGGTGACACCTTCCTCGTAGCTCTCCTCCATGGCCTTCACCATGTCGGTGGCTTGCTTTCCCTTGCCTTCCACGAGGAGGTCGTATGCCTCCTTGACGCGCTCCCAGCGCTTGTCGCGGTCCATGGCATAGAAACGTCCCACGATGGAGGCGATGTTGGCGCCGCAACGTTTGCACACCTCGTCGAGTTGGCTGATGAAGCCCACGCCGCTCTTCGGGTCGGTGTCGCGACCGTCCATGAAGCAGTGTACGAAAGTGTTTTGCAAGCCATATTCCTTGCCGATTTCCACGAGTTTGAACAGGTGGTCGAGTGAAGAGTGCACGCCGCCGTCGGAGGTGAGTCCCATGAGGTGGAGGCGCTTGCCGGTCTCGCGGGCATAGCTGTAGGCTGCCACGATGCCGGGATTTTGCATGATGGAGTTGTCGCGGATGGCGCGGTTGATTTTCACCAAGTCCTGATAGACCACGCGACCGGCTCCGATGTTGAGGTGACCCACCTCGGAGTTGCCCATTTGACCGTCGGGAAGACCCACGTCCTCGCCGGAGGCTTGCAGCTGAGCGTGTGCGCTCACTGCATTGAGATAGTCGAGGTAGGGAGTGGGTGTGCGGAAGATGACGTCGCCGTCTCCGTGCTTGCCGATGCCCCAGCCATCGAGTATCATAAGAAGTGCTTTCTTTGCCATAATTATTTTAATTTTGATGCTTTTGATGTTGGATGTTCTTTTCAGCTTGCAAATTTACTACAAAAATGCGAATAATAAGACAGTCGGGATAAAGAATTTTCTTTTCTTTAGGTCTTATTTCCTTTGACAAACCATTTCTCCGCAGACAGAGCGCGAAGAAATGGTCGTTTCCAACCCCACAGCACAAAAAAGTGCTTGAAAATTTTGATTCTTGACAAAAAAACGCTTTCTTTGCATTATAAAAGGTAAGACATGGCAAACAACAATGATTATATCCGTTTCGACTGGGCCATCAAGCGCATCCTGCGCGACAAGGCCAACTTCGGCGTGCTCGAAGGTCTGATGACCGTCCTTATCGGTGAAGGGATAAAAATTCTGGAAATCCTCGAGAGCGAAAGCAACTCGAACACTCGCGATGACAAGTACAACCGCGTGGACGTGAAGGCGAAGACCAGTTCTGGCGAAATCATCCTTGTGGAGGTGCAACTCGGCAAGGAGTCTTTCTTCTTGCCCCGCATCCTCTTCGGCGTGTCAAAAGCCATCATGGAACAGCTCAAGACGGGGATGGGCTATGAGAATATTAAAAAAGTCTATTCCATCAGCGTGTTATATTTCGACTTGGGCGAGGGGGAGGACTATGCATACCACGGCAAGTTCAACTTCAGGGGGATGACCAACCCTTCTTCCGAACTGAAGTTCTCCAAGAGGGAGGCCGACGAGGTGTTGCCCAAGAGAAAGAAGAATGACATTTCCCCAAACGACGTTTTTCCTGAGTATTTCCTGCTGAGGGTCAACCAGTTCAACGAGGTGGCGAAGACGCCCATCGAGGAGTGGATGGAGTATTTTAAGAATGGGGTCATCAAGGAAGACACCACCGTGCCCGGCTTGCAGGAGGCACGCGAGAAACTCAACTATATGCGAATGACCGATGCAGAGCGCATGGCTTACGAGGATTACATGATTAGTGTGCATGTGACAAGGGATGTCATGCAGACTGCCAAGGCCGATGGATTTGCCGATGGTTATACCGATTGATATACTGAGGGACGTGCGGAAGGACGCGCTGAGGGACGTGCGGAGGGACGTGCAGAAGGACGTGCGGAGGGACGTGCGGAAGGTATAGAAGAGGCCAGTCACAATACCGCCCGGCGTATGAAGCAAAAAGGCTTTTCTACAGATGACATCGCTGAAATCACAGGGCTCAGCAAAGAGCAAATAGCGTCTCTGTGACACATCACAAAGAAGTCAATTATCAACCATAAATGATAACTCCTAAACCACAATGCCTATGTAACAATACAACAACAAGACATAAAGGATAAAAGCGTTAACTGATATTCTTGTTCTTGAAAATCGCCAAAATTTCATAGACCATCAAGAGTAAAAGCTATAACGCTCACGCCAACGGCGTGGGCTTTTACTCGTATATTGCTTTCAGGTGTTTGGCGATACCTCCGGAACATAGACGTAGTTTTAGTCCACGTTTTTTATATGCCTTATTCAGAGCATCGACTCGTTGACACCATGGTCGAGATTATGTTTATCGAGACCACTCTTTTCCGTAAGCTACCGTTAGCAACAGTTTGACTGTTGCCCACCAACCAACAAAAAATACAACAACTTATAATCTTACCCAATTATGAAAAAATTATTTTTTACCTTTATCCTCGCCATCATGGCGACGGGAGTGCTTCAAGCCCAACAAATCTCCGTGGTGTCATCAGGAGGTGCCACTACCTTGTATCAAAACCTCAAAGATGCCATTGAAGGAGCAGATGATGGCAGCGTCATCTATCTGCCTGGAGGTGGATTTCCCATCGCTGACGAGGTGAAAATTACCAAAAAGTTGACCATTGTTGGCATCGGTCACAAAATAAAAACAGAGAATGTTGATGGATATACCACGATTAGTGGCAATCTATTCTTCAATCAAGGTTCTGATGGAAGTGCCTTGATGGGTGTTTATCTTTCTGGCAATGTAAATATAGGTAATGATGCAAAGGTGGATGATGTACTTGTCAGATATTGCAATGTTAATGATGTGAATGTTTACAATAACTGCTTGGGAACAACGATTGACCAGAATTATATCAGAGGAGCTGCCCATTTTAATGGTTGCAGTGGTATTTTTTCTCATAATATAACTCAATTTGTA
>CADBBP010000016.1 GCA_902792855.1 uncultured Prevotellaceae bacterium | reverse complement strand
AAAAGTGTAGGAATCGATGATGATTCGTTGGAAAAAGTGTAAAGGCTGTTGGTTATTCGTTGGGAAAAGTGTAGGAATCGATGATTATTCATTTTCAATACCCACGTATTCGAAGAACTGCTCCGGCCAGAAATTCATGATGAGTTCGTCGGGAAAACCGACTTCCTCCACGAGGGGGATGACATGGCTGTAGTCAGCTATCTGGAAGGAGATGTGGGCGTCGCTGCCGAGGATCAACGGGGCGTCATATTTCTTGCAGAGCCGGAGGAGTTGCAGACTGTTTGTGATGGCGATTGTTTTCTTTCTTTGAGGAGCGAGGGAGTGGTTGTTGATTTCCAACAGCGTGTGCGCCTCTTTCGAGGCCAGCACCAACTGCTCGAAATCCATGTCCGCCGTGCCGTCACCCGGGTGGCTGATGACATGTATCTTGGGATTGCGAATGACGGCCAGCATCCCCTCAGTATTCTGGTTTTTGTCACCCCCATGCCAACAGTTGCCATGGATGCCGGCAATGCCGATGTCCAGGCGGTCGAGGTATTCGTCGTCAAGGTCCAGGCGGCCTTCTGTATCAAGGATGTTGACTTCGCACCCCATCAGCAGTCGGATGCCGTACATCCGCCGTGGCACCACGAACATGTTCCTGAAATAAAGCAAGGGGCATGTGCCGGGGATGCTCGGCCCATGCTCCGTGATGCCCAACACCTGCAGGCCTTTGTCTGCCGCAGCCCTGGCCATTTCCTGCAAGCTGCTGTAGGCATGGCCAGATGCCACGGTGTGCGTATGAACGTCTAACAGTACTTTCCTCATCGGAACGCCCCTCTTTCCCTACAACCTGAAGGTCACTGGCAGATGGTATCTCACTTTCACCGGCTTGCCGGTATTCTTGTCCACGGCAGGGTTCCAGGCTGGCATGAGGCGAATCACACGCAGGGCCTCGCGGTCGAGCTGAGGACTGGAAGAGTGCTCCACACGCGACTCGGAGACGGCACCATCGACATCAACAATGAAGCCCACGAGCACACGTCCTTGCACCCCGTTCTTCTCCGCCTCCTTGGGGTATTTGATGTTGTTGCTGAGGAACTCCATCAGGGCGGGCAGGCCACCGGGGAAGGTGGGCGGTTCCACGAAGTCGGGGATGTCGGAGTTCTCGCCATAGATGCCGTCCGAGGGCTTTTCTGGGACTGCCACCGTGTCGATGATGGTGGTGTCGGCCTGTTCCAAGGAGTTGTGCTCCACGGTAGCAGAGGGCTCCGGTGCCGCATTTCCGACATCTTCCACGGGGATGGGGCTGTGCGTCTTGCAGGCCATGATGGCTGCCAGCCATACGGCCATGCCTGCTACAGCAAAAGACTTGCATATCATCTCTCTCTTCATCATATCAAAACGTATTATTTGATTTGTGTGGCAAAATTAGCAATAAAAAAGGAAAATCCATCGCAAAACTACAAAAAAGCAGATTTCATGTGAGTTTTCACCTTTTTTTTGAAAAACCAATTGGAGTTTGGTGCAAATGATGTATATTTGCAAACAAAAGAAAAAATTCAGATAATGCTGATAGATTATGACAAACTTAGAAATCAGACAAACCATTGCTGAATACTTCAAGTCACAGCCTGTGAGCAAGGCATGGCTTTTCGGCTCTTTCGCACGGGGCGATCAACGTCCCGATAGCGATGTGGATATTCTAATCAGTTTCATTCCTGGTGCTAAGATGGGCCTGAAATTCTTCGGTATGATCAACGACTTGGAGGACAAGTTGCAGCGTCCTGTTGACCTTGTTGTTGAAGGTGACTTGTTGCCATTTGCAAAAAAAACTGCCGATATTGACAAAGTTCTTATTTATGAGAGAGCAAACTAGAGACAAAGACAGGCTTGAACATATCATTGAAGCCATTGAAAATGTGGAATCATATACAGAAGGCATAGAAAAGGACATGCTCTCTACTGATAAGTTACGTCTTCATGCATGTATATAACGTGCAGATTATTGGTGAAGCCATTTACAAACTAACACATAAGTTCAAGGATGACCACCCTGAAACTCCATGGCGTATGATAGAGAAAATGCGTCACATTCTTGTACACGACTATTATCAAATCAATCTTGATATTCTTTGGCAAGTTATTGAAGACGATCTGCCTGTTCTAAAAGAACAAATAACCCTATATGTTCAGGAAATAGATTCCTAATTCAAGTTCCATTTTCAACACGAATTTCCACGAATGATTCATTAATTGCAGCATTATCCTTGAACATCGAAAAACACGAAATACACAGCATTATCCTTGAACATCGAAAAACACGAAATACACGAATACCATTTATTTGCATTGTCCATAACATCAAAAAACACGAATTTCCACGAATTAGTCAGAAATTGTGATAATAGAAAATTAACGGCTCATTCGCGTTAAAAACAATTCGTGTCCAATTCGTGGCAATTCGTGTTAAAAAATAACATGTGTCCTATTCGCGTTAAAAAACAAGAAGAAAAAAACCGCGCAAGCGCTGATAAAAAGAATAAAAAGAATAAAAAGATTTCATAAGCAAATGATCTGAAACGCGATGCTTGATAAAACGCATAGATGCGGGAAAAAAAGGGGGAAAAACATTCTTGTCGTTTTATATGACAAGTTGAAGGGCACCTTTTGCCTGTTTTTATTCCTTTTTTTTCCACACCTTCAGGTGTTTTTATGAAGCGATGCGTTTCCAAACTGTCATTCTGCACGACCCTTTTTATTCCTTTTATTTCTTTTTATCCAGCGAAGCGATTTTTTTATTATATTCTTTTTTATCACAACATTGCATATACCCTATACACAAATTATCTTTCAAATCTTTTTTCTATTTGTTTGATTTGTAACGATTTGTGAGATTTGTACCGATTTGTAAGATTTGACTTTCGCTTCGCACGTCGACCGATGGTTCTGCCCGACAGGGCACACTTTTTTAGTCGCCTTCGGCGAAGGATTTTTTTAGTCGCTTCGCGAGAAATCTTTCAAATCTATTCAAATCTTTCAAATCTTTATCCCATTTGATTGATTTTATAAATTAAATTTTAAATAAAAATTCTAAATACCATTTCGAGCGAAGCGACCACAGAAGCATTGGTCGTCGCTACGCTCCTCAAAATTATATTTAGAATTGGTATTTAGAATGATATTTAGAATGATTTTAAATCAAATTTTAAATAAAAATTCTAAATACCATTTCGAGCGAAGCGACCACGAAATCATTGGTCGTCGCTACGCTTTTTCCTATTTGTTTGATTTGTACTGATTTGTAAGATGTGATGTGTGCTGTTTGTTCTGAGCATATTAAAATGACATAGGTCTCGCTGCAAAATGACATATCTTTGCAGCGTGAATAGGATATGCACGTCATCACATCTTTAGACAAGCACCATGAAAATCTACATCAACAACAACTTGAGACAATCGGCAGACACCATGGGACACATCACCCAACTGCTCACACACTTCGACGACAAACGCGAAGGCATGACATGGTTCTACCTCCTCACCATCGCCAACAACAAGGGCGAAGTGACCTCAAGCATCTATGCCATCGCCAGTGCTCTGAAAATACACCGCCAAACACTCTCACGCATCATCAAACATCTCGCCCTGACAGGATGGGTGGACATCGAGGAAGATGAATACCATACGACTGTGACCTACCCTGTGGCAGATGATGTGACAAACCATGTGACGGATGATGTGACGGATGATGTGACAAGCCGTGTGACGGGCGATGTGACGGATGATGTGACGTTTTCCGATGCTGAGAAGGGATGCCCAACCTTTTGTGTTTCAGGTGGATGCGAACTCAGGCTTTTGGAGGGTGTGACGCTTCCTGTGACGTCCCCTGTGACGCTCTCCGTGACGAATAAAGAAGAAAAAAAACAAAAGAAAGAAGAAATTCCCCCTGCACCCCCTAAAGAAGAAAAAAAACAAAAAAAAGAAAAAACAACACACACAAACGTGCATGCATGCGAGAAAAAGCCGGAAGAAAAGCTTGCGGAGCGGCGACAGCAGTTTCTCGCCTCGCTGACCCCCTACCACGAACGCTACGGCAAGGAGATGGTGACGCAATTCGGCGACTACTGGACTGAGCCCAACCGCTCCCTCACCAAGATGCGCTTCGAACTACAACGCACATGGAGCACGACACTACGTCTCGCCACATGGGCAAGAAACGACAAAATCTTCACTCATAATCACAACAACCATGACAAAACAACCCGCCCCACTTCAGCTGAGTTTATCGCAGATGCTCAGCGCACAGCCATCGAAGAAACAGAACGCTTTATCCGTGAAGCAGAAATCAGACGGGGAGGCATTCCTCCGCATCTTCCCTTCTGAGAGAGCGGTACTCGCCTATTTCGCTCCTGCCAAATGGGCGGCAGCCATCGCCAATGCCGACAAATGCACCTGCCACCCTTGCATGACACTCTATCTGCTCGACCGCACCTATTCAGAGGGACTGGCCATCCGACTGGTGGAGAACAACATCCGGGGGCTCTACTCCTTCGCAAGACCCAACGAACCCATCATCGACAACGTCGTGAAAAGGGTGGCGGAGCTCTTCGTCGCCAAATACGGCAGCGAACTCTCCGTCTTCGGCACCCTGCTCTATTTCGCCCAGTATATCACCGACCACAAAAGCAGCTACGGGCAGTTCGACCTCGTGGACGTGCTCAAGCAGTGCTCCAAGTCGTTCCTGCCAAAATGGCGGCAACGATTGGGAAAAGCCAAGGAGAAAGAGGCCAAACTTGAGGAGGGGTGCAGGGAAGCAGGCACAGCAGCCCTCTACACCTACCTGCGACAAGAGTATGTGGCCAAAGGAATTGACATACGCACCGCACCCATCGTGAAGCTCTTCAAATTCACCGAAAAGGAACTGCAATTCATCGAGAGCGGCGAGCCACTACAGTTTTGAGTTCATATTTTTGCGAATTAATTTTTTTTAACTCCCCATGGAAAACTTTTCTCTTGAAATTTCATAAATTTGTAAGTTAAAGCCATATATGACGCTTGTGTCACCCCAAACAACAACTATCAACAATACCCCTATGAAAAAAATAATATTCACCATCGCCTTGACAATGGTTGCCATGATGGCAGAAGCCAAGGTTTACCTTTATGATGTCAACAAGGACGGCGTTGTCAACATCACCGACGTGACGACCTTGGTCAACAAAATTTTGGGAACTCCCACTGAGGGAGATGAGAATTTCACCTACGACATCAATTACGACGGTGTGACCAACATCGCCGATGTGACATACTTGGTCAACGGCATCTTGGGCGTTCTCAACCCGAAGGAAGGGTTGTGCCCCGACGACAACCACCCGCACCTGATCGACCTCGGCCTGCCCTCCGGCACGAAGTGGTCGTGCTGCAACGTGGGAGCCGACAGCCCGGAGAGCTACGGCGGCTACTACGCCTGGGGTGAGACAGAGGAGAAGGAGTGGTATGACAGGAGCAACTACACCAGTTTGGAGGGAGTCCTCGACAAAGACGACATCGCCTGGACGGAATATGACGTGGCGTACCAGACATTGCACAACGTTGGCATGCCTTCGCGGAAACAGGGCGAGGAGTTGATTGACAACTGCACCTCCGTATGGACGACCGTCAACAGTGTCCCCGGTTGGCTATTCATCAGCACCAACCACGAAGGCATCTTCCTGCCCGCTGCCGGTTGGAAAGAAGAAGCAGGCATCATCTTTGAAGGAAGGTCATGCAACTACTGGTTGTCAAAGGCATCTTACAGAGATATGTCAACTGCATATTGCATCTATTCAACACCCAAAAGGGCCACCACTACCGACGACCGCAGTTATCACGGCTCCAGCGTCCGTCCCGTGTCACTGCCCGAACTCAAGTTGTCCACTTCCATCCTCTACATCGGAAGGGGGCAAACCAGAAATGTGCCCATCAAATCAGGCAGCGGCAACTACACCGTAGAGAGCAGCGACAGAAATGATGTGTCGGCAGCATTTGAGGAATATGATAATTCCATACGTGTGGATTGCAGAAGTTTTGCACTCAACATACCCTATTACATCACGGTGACGGACACGGAGTTTGGACAGACGTTCACCCTCGAAGTAAGGGTTGTTGACAATCTCGACATTTCCCAAAACAGCCTCCGCCTTGCCACCTTCACCCAAGAAACGTTGAACATCTATGGCACAGGCCATTACGCCATAAAAGTAGAAAACGAGGATGTGGCGGTGGCGACACAGGAAGGCAGCACCTTGCTGGTGAAGGGATTGGACGCAGGCACTACCGACATCGAGGTGACAGACACGCTGACCAATCAGTCAAAATTCATCCAAGTCACCGTGTTCTTTGTACCCATGCTCACCTGCTCCAACGACAACCACCCGCACATCATCGACTTAGGGCTGCCCTCCGGCACCCAATGGTCCTGCTGCAACATGGGAGCTGAAAACCCCGAGGCCCGCGGCGGCTACTACGCCTGGGGCGAGACGGTGGCGAAGGAAAGCTACGATTGGAGCACATACATCCATTGCAAAGGGAAGCGCAACACCTGCTTCAACCTCGGCGAAGACATCGCCGGCACGGAGCATGACGTGGCCCACGTGGTATGGCGCTCATCCTGGAGGATGCCTTCGGAAGAGCAATTCAGGGAATTACTCACCAACTGTGACCGCGAATGGACGAGCATCAACGGTGTGAACATATTGAAATTAACCGGCCCCAGCGGTGGAACCATCTCCTTGCCTTTAGCCGGCTACATTTGGGGTAGTGAGGTCTATGAAGACAATGAATATGCCGACTACTGGACGTCCACGGTGGATGAATCCAACTCAAACTACGCCATCAGTTTTGGTTTCTATCCTCCAAGCGATATTACATTTGACGGCGACTACCGCTACACCGGCCTTAGCGTGCGCCCAGTCTTTCAGGTAAGCAATCAATCTGAGGGCAATACAGCCAACTCCCAACCGTAGGCTCTGGTCATCTGCAAACGACCTGAAACGCTGCCGCCTCAATAAAAACGCCTAAGGGCGAATGTTGTTTCCGGGCCTTATGGTGGCAAGAGTTACTATAATCTGACGTTGGAGATGTCGATGAGATGGTTGACGATGGCGTAAATGGTGAGACCAGCCGGGCTGTGTATCTGCAGTTTGCGGGCGATGTTCCTGCGGTGGGTGATGACGGTGTTGGTGGAGATGCACAGATGGTCGGCGATTTCCTTGTTGGTCATACCCTGCACGAGGCTGACGATGACATCCTTCTCCCTGTCGCTGAGCGCGTCGGCGTTGTCGTTCTGGCTGATCATGCTTGAGATTTTCGCGGAGACATCGTTCTGCTTGGTTTTCCTCTCCAGCCACCTGATGGCCGGAATGAAGATGTTCTCTTCCACCTCAGCATGGTAGGACAGCCACTCCTCGTTGTTGTAGATGTCGTATAGGCAGGCGGAGAGTTGGTTGTTGTGCAGTCCGTCGCTGGGTAGGTATTTGATGATGATGCTCTTGAGTTCCCTCAGCAGGCTGTCGGTCTGTCCGTGGTGCTTGGAGTAGGTTTCAATGTCGTAGTCTCCCGTATGCTCGTTGGCGAGCAGCGCCTCGACGTATGGGAAGACCGTCTTCTCCTCATATTTCATGTGCGACCTGATGGCCCTGGCATAGTCGTCGTAGAGTTTGAGGATGAGCCGTGCCAGGTTGTCCTTCTCGTCAAGAGCGTCCACCAACTCCTTCCTGATGGTGGGGAGTTGGAAGCCCAGGAAATACTCATGGCTCGCCTTGAGGTAGTGCATGAGGGTGGGTATGGAGAGTTTGGAGATGTCGTCGAGGTCGCGGTACCCGTTGATGGTGAAATTGACCACTGCAAGGTAAGTGTAGGTGTCCACCCCCTGCTCCTCGCACACCTCCCTGACGGTTTTGTCGCCAAATCCAAGGTTGATGCCAAAGCTCCCAAGGCTTTGGAGCAAGTTGTAATTGTCGCGTATGAGGGAAATCATGCTGTCGTCGGCCTCATACATCTTCTGATTCTTCATAAGCGTTATTTTTGCTGCAAAATAACGAAAAATCCACCACACTCGCAATAACAACAAATAGGTATTTTGCATCATCAAGGAGGATTCGAGCCAAAAACGATACCTAAAAGTTGTCATTTCGAGGTTCCTCATTTACTGAATTTTGAGTATTGTCCATTTTTCCCGATGATATTATCTTTGCAAACGCAAATGAAAAGGCAGATGGGCCCTCGCTCAAGACCTTCAAGAGACGAAGCCGGGGGACATCCCTTACATTATTAATAAAGAAAACAAAACCATGACATCATTCAACAAGTTAGCAATCTCCGCCCTCCTGTCGGCCTTGTCGCTCCCGGTGCTTGCACAAGTGCATGCCGGCGACAGCGTGATGGAGCACGCCAACGGCAAGCGCCTGAGCATCGGAGGCTATGGAGAGGTAGGCTACACCCGCAATTTCTTCAGCGACCACGTGAGCCGATACAGCCAGCCGGAGCAGCACAAGGACGACCCCAGCCACGGCAAGTTTGACATCCCGCACGCCGTCATCTACGTGGGCTACGACTTCGGCAAGGGCTGGTCGATGGGCACGGAGATAGAGTTCGAGCACGGCGGCGCCGGCATCGCCTACGAGAAGGAGGACGAGGAAGGCGGCGAGTGGGAGCAAGAGACGGAGAAAGGCGGCGAGGTGGAGTTGGAGCAGTTCTGGGTCCAGAAATCCTTCGGACGCTTCGCCAACATACGCGCCGGCCACATCGTGGTGCCGGTGGGCCTGAACAACGCGCACCACGAGCCGCTGAATTTCTTCACCGTCTATCGACCAGAAGGCGAGAACACCATCCTCCCCTCCACATGGCACCAGACAGGCGTGAGCTTCTGGGGTCGGCAGGGCGACTTCCGCTACGAGGCGCAACTGCTGGCCGGCCTGAACGCCGACCATTTCACCAACACCGGATGGATACACAAAGGACACAAGTCGCCCTTGGAATACGACATCGCCAACAAGTACGGCGTTGCCGCCCGCTTGGACAACTACAGCCTGCCCGGCCTGCGCGTGGCCCTGAGCGGCTACTACGGGCAGAGCATCGGCAACAGCTACCCCCGCAACGCCAACGGCGTGGACAACGAGTACAAAGGCACGGTGCTTGTGGGCTCCTTCGACTTCACCTACAACGCCCACAACTGGATTGTGCGCGGCCAGGCCGACTATGGCTACCTTGGCGACGCGGAGCAACTGAAATACGTCTATAACCGCCAAAACTCCAAGTCGCCCTACAAGCACTCCGCCTTCGTGAGCAAGAACGCCTACGCCATCGGCATCGAGGCCGGCTACGACGTCTTCTCGCAAGTGCCCTCCATGCGCGCCGACGGGCAGAAACTCTACGTCTTCGGACGCTACGAGATGTACGACCCCTATGCGAGCAACACCAAGAACACCCCCTACGACTACACCACGGTGAAGCGCATGGCCGCCGGCGTGAACTACCACCCCATCCCCCAGATAGCCGTGAAAGCCGAATACTCCCACCGTTTCCTCAAGAAGCTATACAACGACGAGCCCTCGGTGAGCATCGGCATCGCCTACGAGGGTTTCTTCCTCTGACACCAACAAAACCCAAAATAACAAAACGACATGAAAAAAATGCTTATCATGGCCGCCTGCCTGCTGACAGGAGCCATCACCTTCACATCGTGCGACGACGACGATGACGACGACAAGAAAGACAATGGTTCCACCATCGTCACCGATGCCAAGTACAAAGACAAGAGCTATGGACAGGCAGCCATCGACGCCTGCGCCGACGTGGTCACACAGTTGGAAAGAGCCAACACCGCCATGCTCACCGCCAGCCTCACCGAGGAGCAGGAGAGTTACCTGCGCAACGTGCTGAGCAACCTGGTGAACAAGGTAATCATCCCCACCTACACCGAGTTGGCCGACGATGTAGAGGACTTGGAGAAGACCCTCAACGGTCTGACAGCGAGCAACATCACGCAGTCGCAAATCAACAAGGCCTGCGACGACTTCAAGGACGCCCGTGAGAACTGGGAGCGCAGCGAGGCCTTCCTGATGGGCGCCGCCTCCGACTTCGACGTGGACCCCACCATCGACTCCTGGCCCCTCAACCGCACGTTGCTGCTCAACTACTTCAACCGTGGTATGAACGAGGAGATGCTTGAGGACGCCACCATCCTCGGCTTCCACGCTTTGGAGTTCATCCTCTTCCGCAACGGACAGCCCCGCAAGGTGAGCGAGTTCCAAGGCAACGACAGCTACAAGAACTTCAACGGCGTGAGCGGAGCCAAGGAGTTGGCCTACGCCCAGGTCATCTGCACCCTGCTCAAGCAGCGCTGCTTCCAACTGCAAGTGGCTTGGGAGGGTGAGACCTCATCCAACGCCGCACGCATGCAGGTGGTGCGCGGCGCACGCCTGGACTACGCCACCGAACTGGGCCTGCCCTACGGCCAGAACCTCATCAACGCCGGTTCGAGCAACAGCACCTTCCGCTCGCTCAAGGCCGCCATCTCGCAAGTGCTCTCCGACGACGAGGGCAGTTGCGTGGCCATCGCCAACGAGGTGGGGACGGCGAAAATCGCCAACCCCTTCAGCGCCGGCGACATCTCCTACGTGGAGTCGCCCTACAGCTACAACTCCATCACCGACTTCCAGGACAACATCCGCTCCATCCGCAACGTGTGGTATGGCAGCACCAACGGCAGCGCGGCCGACGTGAGTTTCAAGAAATTCTTCGACAACGTGGGTCAGTCGGCTGTCAACACCTCCGTGGTGAATGCCTTCGAGAACGCCATCCAGAAAATCGGCGCCATGCCGGCACCCTTCGTGAAATACTGCTCCACCATCTGGAACATCGAGTTCACCGACGACGAGGACTGGAACACGGAGGAGTAACATCCACCAACATCCATAGCGTCTTGCCCACCCTTCCCGGACGGGCAAGACGCCTTGCAACCAGAAACCATACACAAACAACACACGACAATGAAAACCATCCAACATCTATTCGTAGGCGCCGCTGCCGCCCTCTCGCTGCTCACCCTCAACGCCTGCCACGATGATGACGACAACAACGACCTTGGAGGCTTGACACCCGCCGAGGACGTTTTCGGCAAGTCCAACGAGGTGTTCAGTGCCGCCGAATGGTACCCTGGCGGACAACTTGGCACGACGACGAAGCCCAGCTACTCCGCCCCGGCACCCGCCGTGGAGCGCATCGCCGGCATGGAAGAAGACTTCAACACCGGCGAGGACTTCTTCGAGCACCTCTACACCTTCGAGCAGCAGCCACGCCGCGGCCTCGGCCCGGCATGGGTGCGCAACGGCTGCATCCACTGCCACCCCTCCTACGGTCACGGCAAGCGACAGACGGAGTATCGTGCCAACACCATCGGCAACGGCTACCTGCTCGTCATCTACCATCCCGACAACAATGCCTACATCAGCGAGGTGACCGGCATGCCCCAGACACAGGCGATGACCCCCTTCAAGGCCCCCATCGACGAGAACCAGATCAGCATTGAGTGGAAGAACGTGGGCGCCATGCCCAGCGGCCTGCCCATGCAATTCGCCGACGGCGAGACCTACTCGCTCATCTACCCGGAGGTGCACATCCCGCAGACGGCCTTCAACACCAACCCGAAGCCGGAGAACTACGAGGTGCGCTTGGAGTCCACCATCGGCATCTACGGCACCGGCCTCATCGACGCCATCACCGACGAGGACATGCGCGAGCAATACCGTGCCGAAGCCCCCTACTTGGACCTCAACCCGGCGATGTGGGACAAGTCGGCCAACGACTTCGCCCCCTCGGCATACTACAGTTCGGGCTACAACGACCTTGGCACCTTCCGCGGCAGCCACGGCCCGGTGAAGCGCTTCACCTACGCCATGACACGCGGCTCGCTGCAGGACGGCGCCGGCGCCAACGCCATCTGGAACATCACCAACGTGACGCGCTCCGACCGCCACTTCCTCTACAGCACCACCGCCTGGGCAAAGGCGATGAGCGAGGACCCGGAGGTGATAAGATACATCAAGGAGAACGGTGCGCTGGCCACCAGCATCCTCCATCCCTACTACGCCGACGGCACCGACACGGGCATCTCCGAGCGCGTGTATGACATCCTCAGCGCCACATCAATCGGCAAGAAGGCCACCTTTGAAAAATACCTCTACTTAGGCGCTCCCTACAACGGCGAGGAGGAGATGAGCGACAAGCAATACTACCAGTTCATGGTGTGGCACCGCGGCCTTGCCGTCCCTGCCGCCCGCGACCTGGACGACGCCGCCGTGAAACGCGGCAAGCAACTCTTCACCGAGATGGGCTGCGCCCGCTGCCACCGTCCCTCCTGGAAGACCGGCGACGACAACATGTGGGTTGACGCGAGCATCAAGGCCTATGCCGACGCCAACGGCCTGGCCAAGGACGGCGACTACACCAAGCTGCTGCCCAAATACTCCAACCAGACCATCTGGCCCTACACCGACATGGTGCAGCACCGGCTGTTCATGGAGAACGACATCCGCACGGGCTGGTGCCGCACGACCCCCCTGTGGGGCCGTGGCCTCTCGCGCCAGTTGACCGGCTCCGACGACCGGTTGCACGACTGCCGTGCGCGGACAGAAGTGGAGGCCATCATGTGGCACGGCTATTCCAAGGAGAGCGACGCCTACGAATCCACGGTGAAGTTCTTCAACTTGGGCAAGAGCGACCGCGACGCCGTGGTGAAATTCATCCGTTCGATATAAGCGATGCTCAAGCGCGTTGTCACGCTGACCTACCTCTCACTCATACTGACCATGGGAGCCGCCACCCTCGTTGAGAAATACGAGGGGACGGCTTTCGTGGTCGGTCACATCTATGGCTCGTGGTGGTTTTGCTCGCTGT
Organism: uncultured Prevotellaceae bacterium; assembly: GCA_902792855.1. Taxonomy (GTDB): domain Bacteria; phylum Bacteroidota; class Bacteroidia; order Bacteroidales; family Bacteroidaceae; genus Prevotella. The sequence continues at coordinate 17,535 of CADBBP010000016.1, read as the reverse complement.
GGGCCGTCATGGCCGCGAGCGGCGTGGCCTGGCTGCTGCGGCGGCGTGTGCGCAAGGCACGCGTCTGGCTCCTCCACGCCTCATTGCTGGTCATTCTCCTCGGCGCCCTGCTCACCCACCTCACCGCATCCAGCGGCATGCTGCACCTGCGCTGCGGCGAGACCGCCCAATTCTTCATGTGCCAGGACGATGGCAGTCCACGACGGCTTCCCTTCAGCGTCCGCCTCGACCAATTCACCATCAACTACCATCCCGGCACCTCATCCCCCTCCGACTATGTCTCAAGCATCACCGTGCTAAGTCCACGCGACACGACGACGGCTGTCATCTCGATGAACAACATCTTCGCCGCCAAGGGTGCGCGCCTCTACCAGAGCAGCTTCGACGACGACGGACGGGGCAGTTGGCTGGCGGTGAGCATCGACCCATGGGGCGTGCCGGCGAGTTACTTAGGCTATGCCATGCTCTTCCTCTCCCTGTTGTGGCAACTCGCAGCCCCCCAAGGGCCTTTCCGGCGCCTGCTGCGCAGTCCGGAATTTCGCAAGGTCGGCGTGGCATTGCTGTTGGCCACCCTCTCCGTCCAGGGGCAGTGCGCCCCCGTCCTCCCTGCTGCGGCGTGCGAGGAACTCAGGAAGCTCCACCTCGACCATGACGGGCGCATCAGCCTTGTGGAGACCTACGCCCTGGACTTCACCAAGAAACTTTGCGGGAAGCGGCGTTACGAGGGTCACGACGCCGTGGAGGTGCTTTCCGGCTTCATGTTCTACAACCAGGCATGGCGTTCCGAACCCGTCGTCCGTGTGAAGGGCGGCCCCCTGCGCCGCCACCTGGGCCTCCGTCCCCGCATGAGTTTCAACGACTTCTTCACCGACGACGGCTATGTGCTGGGGCCGCTGCTGCGCGAATACCACCTTGGCAACCACGACAAGCTGCACCGCGAGGCGATGGAATGCGACGACAAGCTGCAACTCATCTTGTCGGTCGCCGAGGGTCTCAACCTGCGCCTCTTCCCCTACCATTCCAATGAAACAGGGCGCACCACCTGGCACGCCCCCTGCGACTCACTACCCAAAGAAATGGAGGCCTCACGCCGCCAATACATCCATGACATCCTCCCGGTGATAGGCCGCGAGGCACGTGCCGGTCACGAGGCCCTGACGACCGACGGCTTGTCCAAGTTGAGGAAATACCAAGCCACCTACGGTCGCCTGTCGCTCCCCTCTCCCACCGCTGTGTGGGCGGAGCACATCTACAACGCCATCCCCTTCGCCACCATTCTCTTCATGGCCAACCTGACGTTGGCGGTGGTGTCGATGTTTGCCAGCCGCCGTTGGTGGCTGGGGGCACTGCTCTGCTTGTCGCTGCTGACGCTCACCTTCTGCATCGCGCTGCGGTGGCTCGTGGGCGGCACCATCCCCATGTCCAACGGCTACGAGACGATGCTGCTGATGGCATGGTTTGCCGAGGTGCTGGGCCTGCTGCTGTCGCGCCGCATCCCCCTGATGCTCACCTTCGCCTTCCTGTTGAGCGGCCTCTTCCTCTTGGTGTCGCACATCGGGCAGATGTCGCCGCAAATCACGCACATCATGCCCGTGCTCAACTCCCCTCTCCTGAGCATCCACGTAAGCGTCATCATGCTGGCCTACGCCCTGCTCAGCGTCACGTTCTGTTGCGGTGTGGCCGCACTGGTCCTGCGCAGCCGTGCCGACTACCTGCGGCGCCTGTCGCTGCTCTTCCTACACCCCTCGCTGTCGGCCTTGGGCATCGGCATCTTCACCGGAGCCATCTGGGCCAACATAAGTTGGGGAGCCTATTGGAGTTGGGACCCCAAGGAGGTGTGGGCGCTCATCACCCTGATGGTGTATGCCGTGGGTGCACACGAGCAGTCGCTGCCCTGGCTCCGCCGACCGCTATGCTACCATCTCTACATGGTAGTGGCTTTTCTCACCCTTCTGATGACCTATTTCGGGGTCAACTATTTCCTGGGCGGCATGCACTCCTACGCCTGAGCGGCCACCATGGCAAGAGCCACGGCCTGCACGATGAGCAGGACGGCCATCACCCCCCACCCGATGGTGCGGAAGAGGCTGTTCCAGGGGATGTCGTGCTGCGGCTTGAGCCACCGCCCATATCCCACCATGGCAAGCACGATGACGACAATGGCGAGGCCCTCCCTCCACAGCGACTGCGGGATGAGGATGGCAAGCAACCGCACGAATTGCGCCGTCGCCGCTCCATAAAGCACGTAGATGCAGTTGTATAGCGTGTTGCGTGTGCGCTGGTTCTGCCTCGACTTGTCGATGCAGAAGACAGCGAGGAGGATGATGGCGGCGAGGACGACCCCCTCCCTGAAAAGCGGATGATACACGAATCCCATGTTGTGGTGTTTTGAAATGCCGATGGCCACCCCGTTGGAGTGGCCATCTGGACAAATGAATGGTAAATCTCTTTATTTGGCGTAAGCCACCGACCTTGTCTCCCTGATGACGGTGATTTTCACCTGTCCCGGGTAGGTCATCTCGTTCTGAATCTTGTTGGCGATTTCTCCCGAGAGAGCCTCCGTCTCCTTGTCGTCCATCTTGTCGGCACCCACGATGACGCGCAACTCGCGTCCGGCCTGGATGGCGTATGTCTTGGTGACGCCCGGATAGCTCATGGCGATGGCCTCCAAGTCGTTGAGCCTCTTGATGTAAGCCTCCACGATTTCGCGTCTTGCACCCGGCCTTGCACCAGAGATGGCGTCGCAAATCTGCACGATGGGCGCAAGGAGCGTGTTCATCTCCAGTTCGTCATGGTGTGCACCAATGGCGTTGCAGATGTCGGGCTTCTCCTTGTATTTCTCGGCAATCTTGGCACCATAGAGTGCGTGTGGCAGGTCGCTCTCCTCGTCGGGCACCTTGCCGATGTCGTGGAGCAGTCCGGCCCTCTTCGCTTTCTTGGGGTTGAGGCCCAGTTCGGAAGCCATGACAGCGCACAGGTTGGCGGTCTCCCTGGCGTGCTGCAGCAGGTTTTGTCCGTATGAGGAGCGGTATTTCATCTTTCCGATGATTCTGACGAGTTCCGGGTGCAGGCCGTGAACACCGAGGTCGATGGCCGTGCGCTTGCCGGTCTCCACCACCTCGTTGTCGAGCTGTTTCTTCACCTTTGCCACCACTTCCTCGATTCTTGCCGGGTGTATGCGCCCGTCGGCCACGAGTTGGTGCAGAGCGAGGCGGCAGACCTCCCTGCGTATGGGGTCGAAAGCGGAGATGACGATGGCCTCCGGCGTGTCGTCAACGACGATTTCCACGCCCGTGGCGGCCTCCAAGGCACGTATGTTCCTGCCCTCGCGGCCGATGATGCGCCCCTTCACCTCGTCGTTGTCGATGTGGAAGACGCTGACGGAGTTCTCGATAGCCGTCTCGGTGGCCACCCGCTGTATGGTCTGGATGACGATTTTCTTAGCCTGTGCGTTGGCGTTGAGTTTCGCCTCGTCCATGATTTCGTTCACATAGCTGGCGGCATCGGTCCGTGCCTCGTCCTTGAGGCTTTCCACCAGTCGCCTTTTGGCCTCCTCTGCGCTGAGCCCCGAGAGTTCCTCGAGTTTCTCGCGCTCCTGGTTCTGCATCTTATCGAGTTCCTCCTGCTTGAGTGCGAGGAGTTTCTTCTCGTTTTCGATACGCTTCTGGCTCTGCTCTATCTCCTGCTTTCTCTTGCCCAGTTCCTCCTGCTTCTGGTTGAGCGATGTCTCCCTCTGCTTGAGTTTGTTCTCACTCTGCTGAAGTTTCTGGTTGCGAGCCTGCACCTCCTTCTCGAGTTCGGCCTTCTTGTTGATGAATTTCTCCTTCACCTCCAACATTTTCTTGTCTTTGATGACGTCCGCCTCCTTTTGTGCGGTCTCCATCATCTCGTTGTATTTCCCTTTGATGACATGGAGAAACATCATGTAGCCGGCGGCACCTCCTATGAGCAGGCACACGATGGCGATGATTATGGCTAATATTAGGTCCATGATAAATATTTAAGTATAAAGTTAGTAAATGATATTCCCATGGGGCAGCCTTCTCAGCGGTTTTCTCCGAGTGCTTCCTCTATCTCCTTGGTGATTGTGGCGAGAATATCATTGAATGGCTTGGTGTCATTGCGCTTGGCCTCCCTCTCAAATTTGAGCGCAATGTCGATGAGTGCCATATACAGGATGTCAATCGTGCTTTTCTTTCCTTGCGCACGATTAGTATATACATTCACAACGCTTGTGACAAGGCTCGCCGCCCTGCGATACAATTCCTCCTCCTCCCTAACGATGCGGATGGGGATTTCAGTGTCGCACACGCGAAGCCTTATATGTAGTTTCTCCTTGTTTTCCTCAGACATTTTCCACGTCATTTCTCACTTAGGAGTGTGATGCACCTGTTGACGCTCCTCACGAGTTTGGCCAGGCGTGCCTTTGCCGCCTCCATGTCGCCCTCGCTCACCTGGAGCATCTTCGCTGTCATCAGGCTATCGTAATCCTCCTGCCTCCCCTGAAGCTGCTCTTGGAGTGCCTTTTGCTCCTCCTCGACCTGCTCCAGCCTTTTCCTCAGCTGCTCGTTCTCCTCCACAACACGCTTGTACTGCAGCATCAGCTGCCTGACACGTGTGGAAAAAAGCGCTATAGTCCTCTCTTCGGCAGTCATGATTTACAATTTGCGTACAAAATTACTGCAAATTTTCATAACCACCAAAAAAAGGCGGCACTTTTTGAAAAATGGCGGGGTTTTGGCCTTGCTGGCAAGTCTATTGAAGCCATGTTGCCACGGAACGAGTCGGTGGCAACATGGCGGGGCATGTCATTTCACATCCTCGTCCTTTGGTCTGGGCTCCTTCTTGGCGAGCATGACGACTTGATAGACGAAGTCGGTGACCCATTTCTGTGAGAAGGCGAGTTTCTGGTCATACTGCCTGATGGCAAGCACCGTCTTGATCACCCCTGGGTCTTTGTAATCATTTTTGTTGAAGATGTCGCTGATGGTTTTCTCCGTCATGGTGTAGATGGCCTTTTTGAAGAACGAGGGCATTCGGAGCTTGAATTTCATCAAGTTGCCTGTAAGCATCATAAGGTCCTGCATGAAGTTTTGGAACTGTAGCATGTAGGGTTGTATATCTGTGATTTTCTTGCAGTTCTTCTTCACAGACGCATCAATCTCCTTGAAGAAATCATCATCGGTATTGTAAATTTCCTTCATTATTTTCCTGCACCTGCTCTTCTCCCCAATGCCAAGTTTGTTGTTGACGGTAGGCACCTTGAGCGTAGTCTTGAACGTGCGCAGGTCGGGGAGCATGGCGAGGTTGGTGATGCCAAGCCTCTCTGCCAGGGCAGCCTGGAGATACACCCTGACGAGTGTCATGTAGTCCTCCATTCCCCCCACTTTTACTTCTTCTTGATTTTTCTTTCCGAAGAGTTTAGAAAAGAATCCCATGTTGTGAAAATTTGAGTTGGTTGTAAATGTGGGTGCAAAGTTACAAAAAAACGGGGGAAATGTCTAAAGAAATATAAAAAAAGAAAGATTTTCAATTAATAAGTTTTTGTATTGGAGTTTTTATTTGTACCTTTGCGGCCTAAAATACCCGTATAAGACGTGACGCCCCTCTGCGGGCGAAGAGGAAAGAAGTAAAAAGATAGTTATTAGCATGAAAGGAATCGTATTGGCCGGGGGTTCCGGGACGCGGCTCTATCCTATCACCAAGGGCATCAGCAAGCAGTTGATACCGATATTCGACAAGCCGATGATATACTACCCCATCTCCGCCCTGATGCTCGCCGGCATACGCGACATACTGATCATCTCGACACCTCACGACCTCCCCAGTTTCCAGCGGCTGCTGGGCAGCGGGGAGCCTTTTGGTGTGCGTTTTTCCTACGCCGAGCAGCCAAGTCCCGACGGTCTGGCCCAGGCATTCCTCATCGGAGAGGAGTTCATCGGCGACGACTCGGTGTGCTTAGTGCTTGGTGACAACATCTTCCACGGCTCCGGCTTCACCGCCTTGCTTCGCAAGAGTGTGGAGAGCGCCACGCAAGGCATGGCCACGGTGTTCGGCTACTATGTCAACGACCCTCAGCGTTACGGCGTGGCAGAGTTTGACAAGGATGGCAACTGCCTCAGCATCGAGGAGAAGCCTGCTTCTCCCAAGAGCAACTACGCCGTGGTGGGCCTCTATTTCTACCCCAACTCCGTGGTGGAAGTGGCGAAGAACATCCGCCCGAGTGCACGAGGCGAGTTGGAAATCACGTCAGTGAACCAAGAATACCTCCGCCGTGGCGAGTTGAAGGTTCAGACCCTTCGCCGCGGTTTCACCTGGCTCGACACCGGCACCCACGACAGCCTTGCTGAAGCGAGCACCTACATCGAGGTGATAGAAAAGCGCCAGGGCCTGAAGGTTGCCTGCTTGGAGGAGATAGCCTACATCAACGGATGGACGAGCCGTGAGACACTCCTTGCCTCCGCCGCCCCGATGCTTGGCAACGACTACGGCCGCTACCTCCAACGTCTCGCTGAGCGAGGCCAATAAAATAAAGAGAGAAAAAATCAACAAACTAAAAAATAGAAATGGAAGAGAACAAAACTGCTCAAACTCCGGAAAACCTGCGTAAAGAAACCGAAGAAGTGTCATTCTTCAATTTCAACCAGCTTTTCCAGACATTCATCCTCAACTGGCAATGGTTCGCCCTCTCGCTGATCATCGCCCTTGGCATCACAGCTATATATTTAAGGTACACGACCCCGCGTTTCCAGTCGTCTGCCAAGATGCTCATCAAGGACGAAGAATCCGGCCGCGGCGGGCGCTACGGCCTTCTCAATGCCTCCAACCTTGGTATGATTTCCAACACGGAGGGTATCGACAACGAGATGGAAATCCTTGCTTCTCACACCCTTGCCGCCGACGTGGTGAAGGACTTGAAGCTCTACGTGAGCTACCAACTCAAGGGTCGTGTGAAGAACATCCTTCTTTACAAGACACAACCGATAACCGTTGACATTGACCCCGGTCACTTGGACAACATCAAGGTGCCCATCTCGATGACCATCACCAATGAGAAGGGCAGTTACAAAGTCTCCGGCTCCTACTACGTGACGAACGAGGAGGGTTACTCCAAGGGTCCGTACAGCATAGAGAAGACCTTCACCTCTCTTCCTCAGACCATCAAGACGCGCGCCGGCAACATCTCGTTCACCTCCAACGGCAGCACCAAGCTCGCCGAGGGTGGAACACTCTTCGTGACCATCCAGTCGCCGATGACCGCCTGCAAGAAATTCAAGCGTTACTTCAGCGTCAACCCCACATCGAAGAACACCACCATTGTGAGGATGTCGATTGTGGACGAAATACCACGCCGCTCGCTTGACTACCTCAACCAACTGGTAGTGTGCTACAACCGTCAGGCCAACGAGGACAAGAACGAGGTGGCCTACCGCACGGAGGAGTTCATCAACGGCCGTCTTGAGAAGATCAACGCCGAACTCGGCGAGACAGAGGGTCAGTTGGAGGCATACAAGAAGAGTCAGCACATGACTGAGCTCCGTATGAATGCCAATGCCGCCATGGCCGGTTCGTCGGAGTACGACCGCAAGTTGGCAGAGGCCAACACGCAAGTGGCCCTTCTCAACAGCATCAGCGACTACATGGACAAGGCCGACAACCAATACCAGACGCTGCCCTCGAACGTAGGTCTTAGCGACGCCACCGCCTCGAGCCTTATCAACAAGTACAACGAGATTGTGCTGCAGCGCAACCGCCTGCTGCGCACCGCTTCCGAGGAGAGCCCCTCCGTGCTGCCCCTCACCGCCCAGCTCGACGACCTCAGCTCAAGCATCAAGCGTGCCATGGCCCAGAGCCGCAAGAACATGGAGATACAGCGTAGTTCTTTGCAGAACCAGTATGCCAAGTTCACCACACAAGTTTCTGCCACTCCTGAGCAGGAGCGCATGCTTACCCAGATTGGTCGCCAACAGGAAGTGCGCTCCGGTCTGTACCTCATGCTGCTGCAAAAACGTGAGGAGAACTCCATCTCTTTGGCATCCACTGCCGACAAGGGCAAGCTGATTGAGCAGCCTGAGAGCAACGGCCAGATTACTCCTGTGCCCACCGTGGTGATACCTATCGCCCTCGTGGCAGGCCTCCTCATCCCGGGCTTGGTGCTCTTCTTGCTGAAACTCTTCCGCTACAAGATTGAGGGTCACGACGACGTCGCCCGCCTCACCCAACTGCCCATCATCGCCGACGTGGCAGTGGCGAGCGAGACGGCGAAGACAAAGGCCGACATCGTGGTGCACGAGAACAAGAACAACCAGATGGAGGAGATTTTCCGCGCCATGCGTACCAACGTGCAGTTCATGCTGCGAGAGGGGCAGAAAGTCATCATGTTCACCTCAACCACTTCCGGCGAGGGAAAGACGTTCAACTGCGCCAACTTGGCAGTGAGTTTCGCCCTCCTTGGCAAGAAGGTGATCCTCGTGGGTCTCGACATCCGCAAGCCGCGTCTTGCCGAACTCTTCGAGCTTGACGACCACAAGCACGGTATCACACCGCTGCTCGCCCAGGAGCATCCCAGCGAGGACGACGTGAAGGCGCAAATCCTTCCCTCCGGTGTCAATGGCAACCTTGACCTGCTGCTCGCCGGCCCCGTGCCTCCCAACCCCTCCGAGCTCATCTCCCGCCAGTCACTCGAAATCGTCATCGACTATTTGAAAGCCAACTACGACTACGTGCTCATCGATACCGCTCCTGTGGGCTTGGTGACTGATACGCTGCAAGTGGGTCGCGTAATCGACGCAACCATCTACATGTGCCGCGCCGACTACACCCCGAAGTCAAGCTTCGACTTGGTGAACTCTCTGGCCAACGAGAAGAAACTCCCCAACATGGCCATCGTCATCAACGGCATCGACATGTCGAAGAAGAAGTACGGCTACTACTACGGCTACGGCAAGTATGGCAAGTACAGCCGCTACACCAGCTATGGCAAGTATGGCAACTATGGTTCCAGCTACGGCGGCTACGGTGGCTACGGCACCTACGGTTCATACGGCAACTACAGCAACAGCCACTACGGCAACAAGAACGATACGTCAATCAAACTATAATCCCTCTTTGCCATGACCATAGCAGTGGATTTCGACGGTACGATCGTGGAGCACCGCTACCCGGAAATCGGCCCGGAGATTCCTTTCGCCATCGACACGCTGAAGATGCTTATCTCCGACCGCCACAAGGTGATATTGTGGACGGTGCGCGAGGGAAAGCTGCTTGACGACGCTGTGGAATGGTGCCGCAACCGCGGAGTGGAATTCTACGCAGTGAACAAGGACTACCCAGAGGAGCGGAAGGAATACAACAATCACTTCTCGCGCAAGATAAAAGCCGAGGTGTGGATAGACGACCGCAACGTGGGAGGCCTCCCCGACTGGGGCACGATGTACACGATGATCAAGGAGGGCAAATCGTTTGAAGACATGATTGCTGAAGCGAGGAAAACCAGCCTCCACGACCACGAAGCCCCCAAAAGGAAAAGCTGGTGGAAAAAATGACTTCATACTTAAATTGCGGGAGAGCCAAAAGCTCCCCCGCAATTTTTTATAATGGCGAAGGAGGCGAAGGAGGCTATGGAGGCGAAGGCGAAACCTTCGCGAACGGTAGCACTTAGAAAGACTATGGAGGCTATAGGCACTATAGAGGCTATAGAGACTATAGAGACTATAGAGACTATACCCCCGGAAATAAAATATCTTTACAGCCTCAAAAAAACCATCTTTGGCGCAGAGGATGGTGTTTTTCAAAGATAAGTTATTAAATTATTGCAAATTAAGGCAAAAAAACAATTTTCGGGATAAAAAATCAAAAAATCCAAAAAAAGATTTCCTTTTAACAGCAAAAACTTGTATATTTGCAATCCATTCAGTGGAACAAGTAAAAAATCACAACAATAAAATTTATACAAAATGACTAAGGCAGACATTATCAGCAAGATTTCATCGACTACTGGCGTTTCCAAGCGCGATGTATCCACCACAGTAGAGGCATTCATGGAAGTGATCAAAGACAGCCTTCTGAGCAAGGAGAACGTTTATCTGAGAGGCTTCGGCAGCTTCATCGTGAAGCACCGCGCCGAGAAGACCGCTCGCAACATCTCCAAGAACACGACCATCGTGATTGAGGCTCACGACTTCCCCAGCTTCAAGCCAGCCAAGAGCTTCGTGGCCAAGATGAAGGGCGAGGAAGTTGACGAAAGCGAAGACTAAAAGAGGCACCGGGTCACTCCCCCTTCACCCCATGTAGCCAATCAAGGCAATGGGCGAAGGGGAAGCCCTTCGGTTGCACAAGAAATATCAACCCATTCAATTTCATTAGACCATGCCAAACGGAAAGAAGAAAAAGGGCCACAAGATGGCCACGCACAAGCGCAAGAAGAGACTGAGAAAGAACAGGCATAAGAGCAAGTAAGCCATAGTTGGCTGAACACTCCACAGTCTATTCGGCTGTATGGCGTGTCAAGAGATTCCAAAGGGAATTTATTGACATGCCGTTTTTGTAAGCAAGTAAAGATTTTGCAGAATGACCAGCGAAGTAGTGATTGATGTCCGTGCGAAGGAGATCTCGATAGCTCTGCTGGAAGACAAGAAACTGGTAGAGTATCAGAGCGAAGCACGCTCGGCGTCATTTTCGGTAGGCAACGTCTATATCGCGAAGGTGAAGAAGCTGATGCCCGGCTTGAACGCATGCTTCGTGGACGTTGGTTTTGAGCGCGACGCCTTTCTACATTATCTTGACTTGGGTAGCCAATTCCAATCCTACTCCAAATACCTCAAGCAGGTAGAGAGCGACAGGAAGAAACTTTTTCCCATCACCAAGGCCAGCCGTCAGCCCGACTTGAAGAAAGACGGCAGCATCGCCACGACCCTAACGATAGGTCAGGAGGTGCTGGTGCAGATTGTAAAAGAGCCTATCTCAACGAAAGGCCCACGACTTACGGGGGAGTTGAGCTTTGCAGGTCGTTTCCTGGTGCTCATCCCTTTCAACGACAAGGTTTCTGTATCTACAAAGATTAAGAGCGGCGAGGAGCGCGCACGCCTGAAACAGGCCATCCAAAGCATCAAGCCCCGCAATTTCGGTGTCATCGTTCGCACCGTAGCAGAGGGCAAGCGTGTTGCAGAGCTCGACACGGAGCTCAAAATCCTGCTCAAGCGTTGGGAAGACGCGATCACAAAGGTGCAGAAGACGCAGAAGCGACCGCAAATGGTGTTTGAGGAGACAAGCCGTTCGGTAGCCTTGCTACGCGACCTCTTCAACCCTTCCTACGAGAACATCTTCGTCAACGACGAGGAGGTGTGGAAGGAGGTGAGCGACTATGTCACACTAATAGCCCCTGAAAAGGCGGGCATAGTGAAGCTCTACAGCGGGCAGGTGCCGATTTTCGACAATTTCAGCATCACCAAGCAGATCAAGTCGAGCTTTGGCAAGACGGTGAACTACAAGCACGGTGCTTATCTCATCATAGAGCACACAGAGGCGATGCACGTGGTGGACGTGAACAGCGGCAACCGCACACGCTCCGCCAACGGCCAGGAGGCCAACGCATTAGACGTGAACTTGGGGGCCGCCGACGAGTTGGCCCGCCAGCTTCGCCTTCGTGACATGGGCGGCATCATCATTGTCGATTTCATCGACATGAACTTAGCCGAAGACCGCCAGTTGCTCTACGAGCGGATGTGCAAGAACATGCAGAAAGACCGTGCCCGCCACAACATCCTACCTTTGAGTAAGTTTGGTCTCATGCAAATCACGCGTCAGCGTGTCAGGCCGGCGATGGATGTGAGTGTTGATGAGACTTGCCCCACTTGTTTCGGCAAGGGCACAATCCGCTCAAGCATCATGTTCACCGACCAACTGGAGAGTAAAATTGACCACCTAGTCAACAAGATTGGCGTTAAGACATTCTACTTGCACGTACATCCCTACGTGGCTGCCTACATCAACCAGGGAATGATTTCCCTCAAGAGGAAGTGGCAGTTCAAATACGGCCTTGGCGTGCATGTCATCTCCTCTCAGAAACTGGCCTTTTTGCAGTATGAGTTTTATGATGCAAAAAGGCAATATATTGACATGAAAGAGGAGATAGAGACGAAATGAGACGATGGGAGGCCGTGCGGTCTCCCATCGTTTTTATCGCTACAAAGAGTTGTTCCTTATTGTTTTTCCACCACTTTCCTGCCATTTCTCACGATGACGGCGTGATGGTGACGGCGGCTTTGGCCCATCCTCCTTCCCTGAAGGTCGTAAGCATGCGGTGTGACGGAAGGCCTTGGAAGGGCGGTCACGGCGTGGACGTCGGCAGCCTGCTCGTCGTCGAACTCCACAATGTACCGCCTGTAACTCTTCCACCCCCGAGCACTGGCGTATGCTTCGCCGCATCCGGCAGGCACGTGGAGGGTTCGCATAGAGATGTCGAGCAGGTCGATGGCCGTCTCGTCGATGGCTGGCGGCTCCTGTGCATGCACGAAAGTGTGGAAGAGGTCAAAGCACCTGTTGAAAGCGCCGGGACCAATGGTGTCGATGGAGGCCGGAATGTCCAACCTTTCGTAAAGGCACCTCCCGGCAAAGGCATGTGGAGCCACCATTTCCACCCCCTGCGGGATGTCGTAGCAGCTATCGTCTCCCCTGCCCGGCAGACATTCCACGAGCACTTTCCCGTCACGGCTCAAGACAAAAGGTCCGGCCAGCATGAAGTCGCTCTCCTCGTCGGCATGGATGCACACACGGTCGAGGTTCGTGCATCCAGCGAAGACGCCCCCCTCATACCCCTTCAGGTGCTCGGGCAGCACCACGTCGATGAGGAAAGTACATCCAGCAAAGGCCTTCCACGGCATCACGCCCGCCTTGCAGACAAAGAGCGAGTCGCCGTCCATCATGTAGGGTTCTCCACCCTCCACGATGGTCACGCCGCCCATGTCGAGGCGTGACAAGTTTCCCTTGGTGGGACGTCCGTCGAAGCCACATCCGGCCATTTCCCGCAATGTGCGCAGGTCGGAGCCATTGACGGAGCCTTTCAGTCTGAGGCATGCCACACCATGGAGACGCTCCTCCCCGATGATGTCGCGCAACGTGCCGGGTGTCTCCACCGCAACGTCGATGGTGTCGGCCCCCGTCCACGCCGGTTCGCACCTCACCACCATGTCTTGATAATATCTGAAATCGTAATAGCCCTTCATGGCGCGCAGAGCGGCGAGATTGTAATACCCATCCTCCGACCCATTCCATCCCCAGTTGACATAGACATCGCCACTGCTGTTGTAGCCATGCAGCACGAACTCATGCCCGGAGTTTGACCTGTCCGCCCCTCCATACACCAAGGGAATCCCTCGGCTGATGTTGTCGAAGACGATGGCCATCCACTCTTCATCGGCATAGTCCTCCCGTTTGATGATGGTGGCAAAAGGATAACCCAGGTTGTTTCGCAAACCGTGGCTCAGTGTCTCGCTGTAGGCCCCCGTGCTGCCCCATTCGTAAACGGCTTTCATGGCAAGGCCAATGTGATACATGAGTTTTGCCACCGCACTTTTCTGCTTCGCCGTGGGTCTGAGCAGCCCATTGCCCAGATAGTTGTCTATCATCAAGTCGTAATCGTAGGTTTCCCCCTCGATGTTCTCCTCGAATTTCTGCCCATTGAAGTCGGCAAAGGGATAATAGGTCCACACGGTGCCGACGCCCTTCTCCGGCCATTTGAAATACTTCAGCACCTGCGCGGCCGCCGTGGCGACACAGCCGGTGGGACACCCTTCCGGACACAAGTCGTTGAACGGCGTTCCCTGCCCCCATTTGGTCGTGAGTATCGGTGAGACTTGCGTGGGAAAGCCGAGCGAGTCGGGCAAGATGCTGACGAGAGGTGCATGGGCAGGGTTGGCGGCGACATGGTCGATGGCCTCCAACCACCAGAGGAAGGCCGGGTTGGCGTTCTGCGGGTCATAACTGCCCATGGAGTAGCCCAACACCTCGGGAAAGTCGTCGTCGGTGGCGACAACGGCGAAGCCTCCCCCGTCGCGTCCCATCACGGCCACGCCCTGGCGCATCTCCATCAGCCGCATTTCCCTGTTCGCCTCCACCCTCTGCTGCAGGCATGACGGAGCCAGCGCCTTTTCGGCGGCAGACTTCATCTCCGCCATCGTCCGGGGGCGGGCATGGGCGTGCAGCGCCACAACCGTCAAGGCTGCGAGCACGAAGACTCTTCCAAGAAATCGATTGGTTGTCCCCATAACAGCACGATGAAGGGGCGTCATGGTATGACCTTGAACCTGATGCGGAAAGTGTGTTGGTGCTCGTCCCAATTGGTGCCAAGCATCTCGAAACGCCCTATCTGCCCGGTGGAGCGCACGTGCTTGCCGATGCATGCACACACGTCGTAGTCGCCGATGCGCACCAGGCGGATGGTCTGCGCCGTGTCATCGGGCAACCGCGAGAGGTCCACCTCTTCCGGGAGGTCGTCTCGGCTCACCATCTCGAACGTCACGGGCAGGTCCTCGGCTATCAGTTCGTTCATCCTTCGCTCTATCTCACGCTCCTGCTTGCGGTCGGGCTTCCGTTCCAACACGTATGTGATCTTGCTCTTCTTGCGCTCCACGTGAGCGTTGTCCGACCGTCTGCAGCCGAACATCCTCACCATCGTCTGGTTGAGCAGATGCTCAGCCGTATGCGCCGGCGGGAACGACACCTCCCTCTCTTCCAGTTCTTCCATACTTTCTCTTTTTTATTTGCAAAATTATACAAATTTTCCAAATCCACAAGCAAGAAGTATGAAGAAAATATAACAAGCGAGGCAGCTTTCCCCCAAAAGGATAAAAAACTACCATCAGAAGGCTTGGTTATTAGCTTTTTTTTCCTACATTTGCAAACATAAAAACCTAAAGCTTATGAAAAGAGTGATGCAGAGAGCCGCGCTGGCGGCCATGGTGGTGCTTGCCGCCCCCGTTGGGGCTTGGTGCCAAGTGGAGACCTCCTGGCCGGAGGTGAAACGCGAGACGAAAGCCGGCAGCCGCTGGTGGTGGATGGGTTCGGCGGTGGACTCCGACAACCTGAGATGGAGCATGGAGCAATACGCCCATGCCGGCATCGGCACGCTGGAAATCACCCCCATCTACGGTGTCAGCGGCAACAGTGCCAACAACATCCCCTTTCTGAGCAACAAATGGCTTGAGATGCTGCAACTGACCCAGCAACTTGGCGAGCAATACGGCATCGACATCGACATGACCACCGGCACCGGTTGGCCCAGCGGCGGCCCGATGGTGAAGGCCGAAGAGAGTGCCAGCAAGTTGATGACGGAGACGCTCGACGTTGACGGGCAGACGACATGCACCATGGACATCAAGGCCTCCAACGGCACCCTGCAGAAAGTGATGGCCCTGCCGCAAGGCGACACCTCCGGCTCCGCCACCGACCTCACCTCCTTGGTATCCAACGGGAAGGTGAGTTGGACGGCCCCGGAAGGCAAATGGCAAGTCATCGCCATCTACAACCAGCCTCGGGTGATGCAGGTGAAGCGCCCCTCCCCCGGCAGCGAAGGCTATGTGGTGGACTATTTCGACTCCACCGCCGTTGCCAACTACCTCTCATGGTTTGACGCCCGTTTCGAGGCTGGCGGCTCTCCTTGGCCCCACTCGTTCTTCAACGACTCCTACGAAATCAACCAGGCCGACTGGACCCCTTGCCTGCTCCAGGAGTTTGAGAAACGCCGCGGCTACAAGTTGGAAGAGCATATCGACAAGTTGCTGAAACGCGACGCACAGACCTATGCCGACTACCGCCAGACGCTCTCCGAGTTGCTGCTCGACAACTTCACCCGCCAATGGACCGCCTGGGCCCACCGTCACGGAGCCACCACGCGCAACCAAGCCCATGGTTCACCCGGCAACCTCATCGACCTCTACGCCGCCGCCGACATCCCCGAGGCGGAGAATTTCTACCAGAGCGACTTCGGCATCCGTGGCCTACGGCGCGACCCCGGCTTCTCCATGGCAGCCCTCAGCACGCGCACCACATTGAAATATGCGTCGAGTGCGGCACACATCACCGGCAAGAGGCTCACCTCCAGCGAGTCGATGACATGGCTGACAGAGCATTTCCGCACCTCCCTCTCGCAAATCAAGCCCGAGCTCGACCTCCTCTTCACCTCCGGCATCAACCACGTGCTCTTCCACGGCACCGCCTACTCGCCCCGCGAGGCCGCCTGGCCGGGATGGAAATTCTACGCCTCCATCGACATGAGTCCCACCAACAGCATCTGGCGCGACGCTCCCGAGATGATGAAATACATCGAGCGTGTGCAGAGTTTCCTGCAGATGGGGTCTCCCGACAACGAGGTGCTCGTCCTTGCCCCCTTCACCCACGCCATGCACAAGACCACCGGCTCGTTCCAAAACCGGCTGCTGCTCTTCGACATCAACACCATGGGCACGAAGATGCCGGAGATGGCGCAATGCGTGGCAGCCCTTGAAGCCACCGGGCACGACTGCGACTACACCAGCGACCGCGAACTGATGCTCACCACTTATTCCAACGGACGGTTCGTCACCTCCGGCGGAGCCACCTACACCTCGCTTGTCATCCCGGAGAAGGAGCACCTGCCCGACAGCGTGCTGGCACACCTTGACCAGATGGCCGCCGAGGGAGCCGACATCATATATGGGCGCGACGCCGAGGCACTGGCCGGCCTCAAGGCCCGGCCGGAAGCACTGCGCCTCATGGGGCTCAGCGTCATACGCCGGAGCAACGCCACCGGGCACCACTACTTCATCGCCAACCTCACCGGCAACGACATCGAGGGGTATGCCTCGCTACCCATCGATTTCAGCAGCGCCCTGCTCTTCGACCCGATGACGGGCGACATCAGCGACGCCCTCCTCGACGACAGCCACCGCGTGTGGATAAGCCTGCACTCCGGCGAGTCCGTCATCCTGCGCACCTACGACACCCCCGTCTCCACCGGCAAGAGCCACCCGCAGACAAAGCCATCGGGACGCATCTACATCGACGGCGAATGGACGCTGCACTTCACCGACGACAGCCATCCCGCCACCACGGAGACCTACCTGCTCCAAGGGCCGAAGCCATGGGAGAGCCTGAGCGACATCACAGCACGGCTCATGGGCACCGGCGTCTATGAGACCACCTTCCACATCACCCCCTTGCAGAAGCAGACCGCCACGGAGGGGTTCCGCCTCGACTTAGGCGATGTGCGCGAGAGCGCACGGGTGTGGCTCAACGACGAATATGTGGGATGCGCCTGGGCGGTTCCCTTCACCCTCGACCTTGGCGACAAGGTGCGCGAGGGAGCCAACACGCTGCGCATAGAGGTGACCAACCTTCCCGCCAACCGCATCAGCCAGATGGACCGCGACGGAGTGACGTGGAGGATTTTTGAAGACATCAATTTCTCAAACATCAGCACAGCAAGCTACGCCGAGTGGGCACCCGTTCCCTCGGGTCTCAACTCCAAGGTGGCCCTCATCCCCCTCACCGACGCCAACA
>CADBBP010000015.1 GCA_902792855.1 uncultured Prevotellaceae bacterium | reverse complement strand
ACCACTCCCCAAAGGAGATTATTATTCGGTATTTACAATCAAATCAGACGAACATAGAATTGTCACCTATAAAAAAACTTTTAAAATTGAATAACAATGTAACAATTATTTATCATCATCTTGCTCGTTTTTTCGGCCATCCAAACCGATGCACAAGTGGAGACAAACTATTATTCGAAAAGCGAAGCAAGTCATGGCATCTTCAAGTATTCCCGAAAGAATACGATTGTCAAAACAATGCCCTCATTTGATTTGGAAAATTTGCATCTTTCAAATCCACCCGCCCGCCTCCATATAGAGGCGGGCGGGTGGATTTGAAAGATGCTGATGCAGCGATTAGTTTCTGAAGACGAGGCCTTGTCCGAACTCGTCGATGATGATGGGCTTGTCCCTTGTCACCTCCTCGGCGAGGATTCTTCTGGAGAGTTCGTTGAGCACGTAGTGCTGTATGGCCCTCTTGACGGGTCTTGCTCCAAATTCCGGGTCGTACCCCACGTTGGCGAGGTACTGGATGGCGTGTGGTGTCACTTCGATTTGGAAGCCTTGCGGCTTGAGCATCTTGCTCACGGAGTTCATCTGGAGCTTCACCACGCTGGCTATTTCCTCCTTGGTCAGCGGCAGGAACATGATGGTCTCGTCGATGCGGTTGAGGAATTCCGGTCTGATGGTTTTCTTGAGCATCTCCATCACTTGGTTCTTTGTCTGCTCGATGATTCGCTCCCTGTTGCTGTCGTTGAGTTGCTCCATCTGACTTTGTATGAACTGGCTTCCCAAGTTGGGTTGACCGTCCGCCCTTTGTTATCGGTGAGCCTTCCGTCGTCGAGCACTTGGAGCAGGATGTTGAACACGTCGGGGTGAGCCTTTTCTATCTCGTCGAAGAGCACGACGGAGTAAGGTTTTCTCCTGACGGCCTCCGTGAGTTGTCCTCCCTCGTCGTAGCCCACGTATCCCGGAGGTGCTCCGATGAGTCTCGACACGCTGTATTTCTCCATGTATTCGCTCATGTCGATACGGGTCATCATCCCCTCGTCGTTGAAGAGGTATTCAGCCAGAGCCTTGGCCAGTTCGGTCTTTCCCACGCCCGTGGTACCCATGAAGATGAACGATGCGATGGGTCGCTTGGGGTCTTGCAGTCCTGCCCTGGAGCGTCTGACGGCGTCGCTGACAGCCTGTATGGCCTCGTCCTGCCCGATGACGCGCTTGTGGAGTTCCTCTTCCAGGTGGAGCAGTTTCTCCTTCTCGCTTTGCAGCATCCTTGTGACGGGGATTCCTGTCCAGCGGCTCACCACCTCTGCGATGTCGTCGGCTGTCACCTCCTCCCTCACCAAGGAGTCGGTTCCCTGTGCTTGGTGGAGTTGGGCTTTCACCTTCTCGATGTCGCTTTCGAGTTCCTGCAGTTTTCCGTATCTTATCTCAGCCACTTTTCCATAGTTTCCCTCCCTTTCGGCTCTATCAGCCTCAAACTTGAGGGACTCAATGAGTTGCTTGTCCTGCTGGATGCGGTTGACGAGTTGTTTTTCCCCCTCCCATTTGGCCTTGAATGCGTTCTCCTGCTCTCTCAGTTCGGCTATCTCCTTGTCGAGTTGTGCCAGTTTGGGCTGGTCGTCCTCCCTTTTGATGGCCTCTCTCTCAATTTCGAGTTGGGCGAGTTTTCTTGATATCTCGTCGAGTTCCTCCGGGACGGAGTCTCTCTCCATTCTCAGTTTTGCTGCAGCCTCGTCCATGAGGTCGATGGCCTTGTCGGGCAGGAACCTGTCGCTGATGTACCTTTCCGAGAGTTTCACGGCGGCGATGCATGCGTCGTCTTGGATTCTCACCTTGTGGTGGTTCTCATACCTTTCCTTGAGGCCCCTGAGGATGCTGATGGCGCTCATCTCGTCGGGCTCGTCCACCATGACCGTTTGGAAGCGCCTCTCCAGCGCCTTGTCCTTCTCGAAATATTTTTGGTATTCGTTGAGCGTGGTGGCTCCGATGGCCCTGAGTTCTCCTCTTGCGAGGGCCGGTTTGAGGATGTTGGCGGCGTCCATGGCCCCTTCGCTCGCGCCCGCTCCCACGAGGGTGTGTATCTCGTCGATGAAGAGTATGATTTGTCCTTCGCTCTTCACCACTTCGTTGATGACGCTCTTGAGCCTCTCCTCAAATTCGCCCTTGTACTTGGCACCTGCGATGAGTTGTCCCATGTCGAGCGAGTAGATTTGCTTGTCCTTGAGGTTCTCCGGCACGTCGCCCCTGACGATGCGCCCGGCGAGACCTTCCACGATGGCGGTCTTTCCCGTTCCCGGCTCACCGAGGAGGATGGGGTTGTTTTTTGTTCTCCTGGAGAGAATTTGCAGCAACCGTCTTATCTCGTCGTCCCGCCCGATGACGGGGTCGAGTTTTCCGGCCCTTGCAGCCTCCACGAGGTTTTTCGCGTATTTCTCGAGGCTTTGGTAGTTTTCGTCAGCCGACTGTGAGTTGACGTTGCTTCCTTTCCTGAGTGCGCTGATGGCGGCACGCAGGTCTTTTTCATTGACCCCTGCGTCCTTGAGTATTCTGCTGGCGGTGGAAGGCACCTGGAGGATGGCGATGAGCATGGGTTCGATGGACACGAACTCGTCTCCCATTTTCTTCGAGATGTCGATGGTTCGCTGCAGCACGTTGTTGGTTTCGCTGCTGTAGTATGTCTCCCCGCCTTGCACGCGTGGGAGGTGTTCAGCCTCGCTGTCCACGGCCTTTTCTATCTGGCTGGCGTTGACTCCCATCTTTTGGAAGAGGTAGTTGCACACGTCCTTCGCCTTGACCATGATGCCTTTGAGCAGGTGTACGGGTTCCACGTATTGCTGCCCTCTATTTTGTGCGTCTTGGATGGCCTCTTGCATGGCCTCCTGCGCCTTGATGGTGAATTTGTCGAAATTCATGGTTATGTCTCCTTTCTTTAATTGTTTTTTTGTTTTTCTGCCCTTTTGTGGTCAAAATCCATGCCAGACGAGGTGTATGACATTTTGTCACATTGTTATGTCAGATTGTCTCTGCCTCTTTCATAAATAGTTTGAGCGCTTGCATCATGCGCTCGGCCTTCTCCCTTCCTATGTCATACACCCTTTGCATTTCTTCGGGGTTGTGCGAGGTGTGCCCGATGGGCAGGGGGGCGTCGGGCTGAATGACGAATGCTTGTCCTTTTTCTGCCTGCCTTGCCACATGCTGTAGCTGATTGTTGTACATGATGTGCCTTTGGTCGAGGGCCTCCACCATGCGGGGGTGTTTTCTCAGTCCGATGCGCATGATGGGCATGAGGGGATTGCGCTTTTTCTGGTATCCTTGTGGTTGTGTGAGCACGACGACGTTGTGGTGGTACCCCTCGTTTTCGATGAACTGCAGGGGGATGGAGTCCGCCACGCCTCCGTCGAGCAGTTTTCTTCCGTCGAGCGAGACCGCTCTTGAGACGACGGGCATGGATGCCGAGGCCCTCACCCAGTCGAAGAACTCATGTCCTGCCTTGTCGCATTTCTTATAGACAGCCTCTCCCGTTTCCACGTCTGTGCACACCACATAGAAGTCCATGGGGTTGTTGTCGTATGCCTCGCAGTCGAAGATGTCGAGGTGTGTGGGCAGTTCGTGGTAAGCGAATTGCGCTCCGAAGAGGTCTCCGGTCTTCAACCATGAGCGGAGGCTGCAGTATCTCCAGTCTTTGGCGAAGCGTTTGTTGTACCTGATGGCTCTTCCCGGTTGCCGTGAGACGAAATTGGAGCCGAAGGCCGCTCCTGCCGACACGCCCACTGCTGCGTCGAAGGAGATGCCGGCTTCCATCATGGCATCCATCACTCCTGCGGAGAAGAGGCCTCGCAGGGCTCCTCCTTCCAAGACAAGTGCTGTTTTCATTTTCTTTCTTTTTTTGTAAGGGCGGCTTGAGCGCCTCCAAGGGTGGTTTTTGCGGCAAAGATAGTGTAAAAAGGTGGGAGGGCAAAGGGAATGGGGGGATTTTTGTTTCAGACGAGGGCTTTGCGGCGGCAGAACCGCCGCTTGCGGAGAACCTTTGGGGTGGGGGAGGGTGGATGCGGTTTTACCAGATGGGCTTGCTGTTGTCGTGGCGGGTGTGCAGGGGGGAGTCTTTCGGGTTGGTGAAGTGGGGGAGGGGCATCTCGTGGAAACAGATGTGGAGGCCGATGGCCCTTGTCATGAGCAGGTCGTCGTGCTTCCCGTCGGTGGCTCCGTAGCTGCCGTTCTGCCTTCTGACATAGGTGGCGTATTCGTCGAGGCACCTCTCGTCCCTCTCCACGTAAAGCCTTTCCCTGACCACCTCCACGAGTGTGGAGATGATTTCCGGCTTCGTTTTCACGTTGGTGTGGAAGCCGTATTTCACCGGCGCCCTTCTCTTGATGTCTTCCGGGCTTTGTTTTCGAGCGTAGAGGTTTGGATAGACGTCGCGGATGGCGTTCAGAATGTAAGCCGACTGGTCGCCGCCCTCGAGCCAGTGCTCCTCGTCGTGCGTTTCGAGCGTGTTGGACTCCACGACGAGCAGCGCGTCGTCGTAGAGGTGCGCCACTTGCACCGCCTTCCATGCGAGCAGGTCCATGTCGATGTGTCCGTACCATTGTGCGCACACCTCCGGCCTGCCACCCTCCATCATCCAGTATCTGTCGAAGACGCAGATGACCGACCAGTCCGCCTTGGCGCTTCTTCCCCCAATGTCCACCACGACGAGGTACCTGTCCGCCACCTTCTCTTCCCCGAGCTTTTCGGGCGGCATCCACACCCACAGCGGCCCTCCGTCGTCGTGCAGCCTGAGGTTTCGCAATGCTGCGGGCCCTTTGGTGGCTTCTGCCGTGAGGTCGCCCTTCATGCGCGGCGGCCTGCAGTCTTGCCTGAAAGCCTCAATGTGGTAGGGGTCGAAGACATGCGCCCCGGAGTGTTGGAACGCCTCGATGTCGTCGGAGGGAAATTCGGCGGCCATGTCGCCGTGGTCGTTGTATTTCCTTCGCTCGCAGACATACCAGTTGATGGCTTCGAGTGTGGCACCCATCTCCCAAAGTCTCCAGAGATACCTTCCCGTCTCTTCCCTTTGGCTTTCCACGGTGTTGTCGTTGCGGTGGTTCCACAGTGTCTCGGCGAATTTCTGTTGGTTGACGAGAGGCAGAGCGTATCGTTCTATTTTCCACCAAGGCACGAAGACGGCCTTGAATTGAGAGATGTTCCTTTTCGCCGCGTCGTATTCCCTTTGGAAGAAATTGCCGGTGCCGTTAGCCGTGGACTCATAGACAATCATCGTCATGGGTTTGTAGGATGCTCCTGCGCACGCCGACCTGATGAGTTCCTCGGGAGTCTTGTTGTCTGTTCGTTTCCAGAAAGCCACCTCCGTGCAGTGTACGAGAGCGGAGTCGCCTCCCCTGGCGGAGTTGGGCGTTTCGGCCGACCCCACCTTTATCTTGCAGTTGCGTGCCGGTATGTGCCTCAGCGTCCGTGTATTGCGGTCCCCTGTCATCTTGGCTTTGTCGTTTTTGGCCGTTTGTTGCCCTTCATCTTCGCCCTCTCCTTCGAGGGTGAAGATGGGTTTGTGCAGTTGCTCATCATCGCCGTCCTTCGGAGCTTTTTCCTTGGTGTCGAAAGAGGCTTTCAGAAGCAGTTGCCGGGGGTATCTTTCCATCACCTTGTCAAACATGCTGCTCACTTCCGCTGAAGCGGTTTTCACGTGTCCCACGATGAGCGAGTTGAGGCCTTTGTTGTGCATGAGTTGCAGCCAAGCCATGTAGATTTGTGTGACGGTGCTTCCTCCCCATTGCCTGGCTTTGAGCACGATGACCCTGATGGGCTGTTGTGCGAGGCGTTGCTCCTCGAAGGCCTCCACCAGGCTTCTTTGTGGCCTGTTGAGAGTGAAAGGGATGTCCTCCCCTCCGTCTTTTGGTTTGATGCGCACGTATCTCCATGCCCAGTAGCAGAAGTCGTGCCTGCATCTGAGCACCTCGAAACGCTCCGCCCCCTCCATGAGGCTGATGTGCTCATGCTTGGCGTAAGCGTTGATGCTTCCCATCATGATGATTTTGCTCACGTGAGGGTTTCCCACCATGTCGTTGGGAAGGAAGAGCGTATGCGGATGATAGTCGGCGATGAATGTTTTAGTTCGCTTGAGTGGTGCCCCTTCTCCGGTGGCAGGAATGAAAGTCGTGTTGATTTGCTCTTGTCGGAGTTTGTTCTCCCGGAGCATGTCTTGTATGTTGTTGTTCATTTTGCGGTGAGATGACAATTTTCCCGCAAAAATAGTATTAGAAATGTGTTTTAGGATGTCATTTTGCCAAAAACACAAAATCTCACCGATATGACGTTTGTCTTATCGGTGATGATGATGTTTGTCGTATGGTTGTAATCCTCTTATTCCTCGTCCCAGACAGAACGCTGGTTGACCAGGATTTCCGCCCCGTTACTGATTTCGCTGCTTTGTTCAGTATAGGGATTTTTCTCATCGAAAACAGGTAAGCTCATTTCCAAAACGTCGTCCTCGGCATCAACTGCTTGTACACGGATTGTTGGAATAAGATAGATCCTTTTCATATCAGTAAGCATAAATTTTTCTTTTTTCTGCAAATTTCCGACAAAAGTAGTCTTTTATTTTCATTTCGTATTTATAAATTGATTTTTTCTTTCATTTGTTAACGTTTTTTAGGAAATTGTGGCATATGTGGGAGAGGTGAGCATGGTGGGTTTCAAGTGCCTTTTTAGTAGATGATTCTTCTCTCGTTGCCTCTTTCCCAGATGTTTTTTCTGTCTGCTGCGGCGAGACCTCCGATGATGTCAGAAGGCGGTGTGGGCTTGATGTTTCCATGGGTTCCAACGGGGCAGTGCATGTGTGCGGTGCGTTTCCTTTCAGCGAGAAATTCCTCTATTTTCGTGTTTCTTCCTTTGATTTCTCCTTCCCGAGCGGCGGTTGCCAGGTCTTCGTCATAGTGGAGGGCGTGTCGTAGCTTTTTGATGGTTCTTTTTCCCATCTTTCCTTTTTCGATGTCCTTGACGAGGGAGCGGATCAGTTCGGTGAGGGCTTGTCGCTCGTTGTCGTCCATGTTGTCGGAAGTGATCGCCATGCATGCTTCTTCAGCACGCTCCAAGAGGGAGAGGGGAGGCATTGCTGTCTCGGTGTCCACTGTTGTCTCTTGATTCTCCGTTGTCACTTGATTCTCCAAGGTGTCAGAAGTTTCTGAAGCCGTTGGCGTCCCAGTTGTCCCAGTTGTCTCAGTTGTCTCAGTTGTCTCTGTTTCACCGGTTGCTTCCGATGGTTGGGAAGCGTTTTTGCTTTCAGGAGTTTCCGTTTTCACTTGCTTTGCTTCTTCTTGGTTGGCGTTGTTGTTGGCCGTTTGTTCCAATTCTTTTTCTTTTTCCATGTTGATGAATTTTTGAAGTTCGATGGCAAAGTTAGTTGATGGATGGTGTTTTCTTGTGTCATTTTGCGATGGATGCATCTTGCAGGGTCGTTTTTCATAGTATGCTGTCCCTTTCATGGTTGTCCTTGTATGTACGTCAACTACGTCTCCTACGTTGTTTTTCCCTGTTTTTCCATTTCTTGTGGTCGATGTGAGCGTGTTTTTGATGGTTTTTTCAAAGTGTTGTGTATGAATGCTTTATTTGTATTTTTGCGATGCGTTTTCCAAAAAAGATGTCGGTTTCTTTGCAATCCGCCCTGCTGCAGGCTTATCTTTGCAAGAGCGAAAACGAAAAAGTCTGTTCTAATCAATTACCAAACCATGGAAAATGCCAAGAGAAAAACTCGTCGCACGCTGTTTGAGTATCGCGACGACCGCAGCCGTGAGCTGCTTCATGTGTTCAACGAGGAGTTGGGCCGCTCGTCCTACGACAATGTGGTGGATGTCCTTCGTCGTGTGGTGTCACGCCCATGTTCTCGTTTTTGGGTGAGCGAGGAGCGCGCCTTCCGCATCGTCTCCTCCATGCGCCGCCGCCCTCTTCCGTCCAATTATCATCCCTTGAAGCGAGCGATGTATGAGGAGATCAACCGCCGTTGCGAGCAGTTGTCGTTGTCTCATCCCGACTGGCCTCTTTCTCGCTGCGTGTATCATGTTGTAAGTCACGAGGCTCCCAAGTTCTACTTGTCTGTCGCCAGTGCCCATGCCCTCATTTGTAAAGAACGCAATCGATGCCGAGTCGCTCATTTGCTAAAGCTACGTCGCTTGTTGTCAGCTTAGTATCGCTGCTGTTGTCGGTTGCCGGTGCCATTGGCTTGTTGTCGTTCGATGGCGTGGGCATCCTTCCAGGCGGCCCGTTGTGGTGTCGCCTGGTTCACCCTTTTGTCCATGCCGGCGTGTTGCACGCCCTTCTCAATGTATATGTTTTTTTGCAGTTGGTGTTTTTCTTCCCCGTCCGCCTTCGCCATTTGCTATTGGCCTACGTGGTTTCCTGCTCCTGTCCTGAGATGTTGGCCTTGTGGTCCCCGTCGTTGCTTCACGGTCTCTTCCTCCACGGCTCCTGTGTAGCCGGTTTGTCGGGTGTGGTGTTTTTCCTCATGGGGCTTGTGACGGTGCATGTTGCCCGTCCCCTCCGTTTCTGCATGGTGCTGCTGGGCTGGCAATTGTTTGGCATGACCTTAGGCACCATGGCGGTGGGGATGCACCTCTATTGCTATGTCATCGGTGTGTTGGCGGGGTGTCAGGACAGTTGTTTGAGACCTTCTGCGTAGTCTTTCTCAATGGCTTGTAGTGCTTCGTCGAACTCCATTCCGAAGACTTTCACTCCCAACGGCTTGATGTTGGAGTACATGATGTCGAGGATTTCGGCGTGTGCCTTGTTGAGGTCCTTCACCGTTTGCGCCTCCGCCATCACTTCCATGAGCCTTTCCACCTCTTCGGTGTATGCTTTGGCCGGTGCGTTGTCGGCCCTTTTGCTTTCCTTTGTCGTCCGTGTGGTGCTTCTGGTGGTGGTCTTTTTCTCGGTTTTTGCCGTGCTTGCTTGCTTTTTCTTTGTGGTTCTTCTTGCGGGTGGCTCTTCTTCCTCATCCTCTTCGCTTACCTCCACGGTCTTTCCAGTGAAATGCTTGGCGATGAAGAATGCCGCTATGCCGGCAACGATGGCCACGGCGCACATCACCACGAAGAGATTGAAATTTTGCAGGGCGATGCCCAAGGCATACCCCAGGAGTCCCACGGCGATGAGTGTTCCCAGTCCCCAGAGGAGGGCTGCTCCCACCTTTGTCTTGTTGTAGATGCCTGTTCCAGGGATGCTTGTGTTGAAGTAGGCCCCTTTCTTGCTGATGTTGAGCTTGGCTCCCCTCGGTCCGATGGAGACGCTCACTCCCGACTTGTTGATGTTGAGTGTGACCCAAGGCAGGATTTTGATGGTTTTTCTTATATATGTAGGCATGTCTTAGATGGTTGATGGTGTGTCAGTTTTTCCCTTGCTCTCCGAGGTAAGAGTCTTTAAATCCGAGGAAATAGAGTACGCCGTCGAGGCCGATGGTGTTGATGGACTGCTTGGCGTTCGCCACCACTCTTGGTTTGGCGTGGAACGCGATGCCCAGTCCCGCTTCCGAGAGCATGGGCAAGTCGTTCGCCCCGTCACCCACGGCGATGGTTTGCGCCAGGTTCACTTTCTCCACTTGAGCGATGAGTTTGAGCAATTCGGCCTTTCGGTGTCCGTCCACCACTTCGCCGAGGTATCTTCCGGTGAGTTTTCCTTCATCGTCAATTTCCAATTCGTTGGCATACATGTAGTCAATGCCATACTTCCTTTGCAGGTTTTCTCCGAAGAAGGTGAAGCCTCCGCTAAGGATGGCAATCTTGTAGCCATACCTTTTCAGGACTGCCATCAGCCTGTCCACTCCTTCGGTGATGGGCAGTTTGTCGGCGATTTCCTGCATGACGCTCACGTCGAGGCCTTTGAGCAGTGCCACACGTTCCGTGAAGCTTTCCTTGAAGTCAATCTCACCTCTCATGGCCCTTTCGGTGATGGCTTTCACTTTGTCACCCACGCCGGCCCTGATGGCGAGTTCGTCTATGCACTCCGTCTGTATGAGCGTGGAGTCCATGTCGAAGCAGATGAGGCGTCTCATTCTCCTGTACATGTCGTCACGTTGCAGGGAGAAGTCGAAAGCCATCTTTGCCGAGAGTTTCATGAGTTGCGCCTGCATCTCGTGTCGGTCGGGTGTCCCTCTCAGGGAGAACTCGATGCATGCCCTGCTGTTGTTTTGTGGATGCTTGATGCTCTGCCTTCCTGTGAGTCTCCTGATGGAGTCGATGTTGAGTCCTTGGGCCGCGATGACTTGAGCCGCCGCCTCTATTTGTGCTGCCGTGAGTTTTCTGCCGATGAGTGTGAGGATGTGCCGGTTTTTTCCTTGCCTTCCCACCCATGCCTCGTACTCGTCGTCGGTGATGGGTGAGAAGCCGATGTTCACGCCCAGTTCGGTGGCCTTGAAGAGCAGTTCCTTGAGCACTTGCCCGGAGTGTTGCTCGTCAATTCTTATGAGTATTCCGAGCGACAGGGTGCTGTGGATGTCGGCCTGTCCGATGTCGAGTATCTGTGCGTTGTAGCGGGCGAGTATTCCCATGGCCGAGGCGGTGAGCCCTGGCCTGTCCTGCCCTGTGATGCTGATGAGTATCTGTTCTTCTTTTTGCATGGTGGTATTTTTTTCTTTTTTTATAGTGGCTATAGTCTCTATAGTGACTATGGCCACTATCATATCTATATGTATTTCAGTCTTAGTGAGTTGAGGACGACGCTGATGCTGGAGCAAGCCATCATGGCGCTGGCCCATGCGGGCGTGATTTGGAAGTTGATGCCTGCGAGATGCGCCGCACCTGCTGCGAGGGGTATGCTGACGATGTTGTAGATGAAGGCCCAGAAGAGGTTTTGCTTCACCATAGCCACGGTCTTTCTTCCTATGTTGAGGGCTTGTGGTATCCGTCGCAGGTCGTCGCCCATGAGGGTCATCTGTGCCACGTCGATGGCCACGTCGGTGCCCTTTCCCATGGCGATGCTCACGTCGGCCCTTGCCAGTGCTTGCGTGTCGTTGATGCCGTCGCCGGCCATGGCCACGCAGCGCCCCTGTTTTTGAAGGCTTTCCACGAGTTTTTCCTTGTCTTGTGGCTGGACGCGGCTTCGTGCGTTGTTGATGCCGGCCTTTTGTGCCCAGTATTGGGTGGCCTCCTCGTTGTCGCCACTCATGAGAAACAGTTCCACGCCCATGTCCCGCAGTTGTTGGATGGCCTCTTTGGCGTGAGGCTTCAGCGTCTCCCTTTCCTCCGGGCCGAGGTTGTCGGCCTTGGTGAAGTCGATGCTTGGGTTGGGCAGGGTGAGCGTTCCGGTTTTGTCTATGACCATGGCGTCCACCTTCCTGATTTGTTCCAATGCGGCAGCATCCTTGATGAGGATGTTGTTTTGCGCTGCCTTTCCTATTCCCACCATGATGGCGGTGGGTGTGGCCAGTCCCAATGCGCAGGGGCATGCCACCACGAGAACGGCGACGGCCGACATGATGGCTTGGGGCAGGGCTTGGCTGCCTCCGATGCCCCACCATGCGAGGAACGTCAGCACGGCGATGGCCGCCACTGCCGGCACGAAGACGCTGGCCATTTTGTCCACCGTCCTTTGCACCGGGGCCTTGCTGCCCTGTGCCTCCTCCACCATCTTGATGATGTGCGCCAGCGTGGTGTCGTCGCCCGTCTTCTGCGCTCTTAGTCGCAGGCATCCCTGGCTGAGCACCGTCCCGGCGAGTGCCATGCTTCCCCTCCGCTTGACGACGGGCGCCGGTTCCCCGGTCACCATGGCCTCGTCCACGTATGCCCCGTCGTCGGTCATGAAGCTGTTGGCCCAGGTCACGATGCCATCGACCGGTATTCGGTCTCCGGCCCTCACCTCCACCACGTCGCCTTTGTCGATGGTTGCTATGGGCACCTCCTCCACGATGGGTTGCCGGCTTCCGTCGGGTGCGTTGCGCTCCCCTTGGTATATTCTCGCCGTCTTGGGAGCCATTCCCACGAGTTGGCCGATGGCGTCGGCGGTTGCTTTTCGCGTGCGCATCTCCAAGAGCCTTCCTGTGAGAACGAAAGTGATGACCATGACCGATGCGTCGTAGTAGGTGTGCCACTCCATGCTGCGCACGCCCCAAGTGCTGTCGCCCAAGAAGGTGTTGTATGTGCTGAAGAGCCAAGTGATGCCCGTGCTCAGTGCCACGAGGGTGTCCATGCTTGCGATGAGGTGCCGTGCCTGCTTCCAGGCGTTGACGTAAAATTCCCTTCCGCAGTACACGATGTTGGCCAGTGCCAGGAGCAGTGCGCATTGATTGGCCACATCCTTGCCTCCCACGTGGAGCCACCCCATGGAGATGGCCATGGTGAGCAGGGCGAGCAGCCATGAGACCACCGTCTTTCTCTTGAGCAGGGTATATTCGCGTCGTTCTATCTCCTTGACGCTGCGGTCGGCTTCTATCACCAGGTCGAAGCCGATGGCGTTCACCTCGCGCTTCATGTCCTCGGGGGTGATGACTTTCTCGTCCCACTCCACGGCAGCCGTGCGTGTGGGTAGCGACACGGTGGCAGTCTTCACGCCGGGCAGCGACTGCAGCCGTCGCTCCACGTTGGCCGCGCATGCCGCACATGCCATTCCCACCACCGGAATGTTTCTTTTCATGCCTTCATGTCTTTTCGGCGGCGAAATTACAAAAAATCCATGACTTATGGAAGGAAAAAGGGAAAAATGCGTCACATCGCTCCTGCTGTTGCGGCATGCTTTGTAAGAATGAAAATAAAAATGTACTTTTCTTTTGCATTCTCATCTGTTTTTCCTAATTTTGCAAGGCAAACCAAAAACGATAGTCGTGCATATTGTCATAGCAGGAAACATCGGGAGCGGGAAGACGACGCTCACCACATTGCTCGCCCGCCACTATGGATGGACGCCCAAATTCGAGGCGGTGGACTACAACCCCTATCTCGAGGACTACTACCAGGACATCCCCCGTTGGTCGTTTGCCTTGGAGGTCTATTTCCTCAAGCAGCGTTTCAAGGACTTGCTCGACATTGCCCATTCCGATGCGACAGTCATCCAGGACCGCAGCATCTTCGAGGGTGTGCATGTGTTCACCGCGAACAACTACGCGATGGGCAACCTCGACGCCCGCGACTACCATTGCTACATGGAGTTGTTTGAATCCATGATGTCCGTTGTGCGTGTGCCGGACTTGATGATTTACCTTCGTGCCACCATCCCCCATTTGGTGGCCAACATCCAGAAGCGTGGCCGCGAATACGAGCAACAGATGCAGCTCGACTATCTGAAAAACCTTAACACTCTTTACGACGAATTCATTTACAAGAAATACCCGGGCAAGGTGCTGACGGTGAATGTTGACACGCTTGATTTCCTTGAGCGAAAGTCAGACTTCGCCTCTATAACCGACCGCATCGACAGCATCCTGTTTGGTCTCTTTCCTGAAACTTAAATCTCATCAAGCCATGCATATAGCAGTAGCCGGAAACATTGGCAGCGGGAAGACCACGCTGACCAAGATGCTCGCAAAGCGTTACGGGTGGGAACCCCGTTTCGAGCCAGTGGACAACAATCCCTATTTGGATGACTTTTACGCCGACATGGAGCGATGGTCGTTCAACCTTCAGATTTATTTTCTCAACAAGCGTTTCAAGGAGGTTGTGGAGATTTCCAAGAACAAGGGGTATATCATTCAGGACCGCACCATCTTTGAGGATGCACGCATCTTTGCCCCCAACCTCCACGACATGGGCATGATGAGCGACCGCGACTTTGCCAACTACAGCGACTTGTTCGACTTGATGATTTCCCTTGTCGGCCTTCCCGACCTGATGCTCTACATCCGTTCGTCCATCCCCAACCTCGTTTCCCAGATTTCCAAGCGCGGTCGCGATTTTGAGAAGTCCATCCGCATCGACTACCTCCAGGGTCTCAACGACCGCTACGAGGAGTGGATTTCACTCTACCGCGGCCAGC
This sequence comes from uncultured Prevotellaceae bacterium, assembly GCA_902792855.1. Taxonomy (GTDB): domain Bacteria; phylum Bacteroidota; class Bacteroidia; order Bacteroidales; family Bacteroidaceae; genus Prevotella. The sequence continues at coordinate 14,844 of CADBBP010000015.1, read as the reverse complement.
TCATCATCATCGATGGCGACAATTGCAAGTTTGAGAGCAACCCCTCGGACTTCGAGCGCATCACCGACCAGATAGACTCCCGTCTCTACGGTCTCTTCCCCTTTGGCGAGTGAAAGAAAGCGTTCAAGTAACTGTTAGCCGCCCTTTTGCAGCCATTTTTCATAAAAATGCGCCTTGTTTTGAAAAGTTTTACAATAAAAGTAGGTGGTTTTGAAAATAATTTCATAATTTTGCACCTTGATTAAAAGGCATGTGTTAAAAGGCCACTGATCTCACGAAAAAGAATAAAGAAAAAGCCTGTCGCTTATCACCTCGGCAGGCAAAAAATAAAACAATGCAAAAAAAGTACATCATCATCGTTCTTGCAATGCTTGGCTTTGCCTTGGAAGGTAGTGCCAAGTCCATCAACACGTATGGCCTCAACATCGGTGCAGGCCAGACGAGGGAGTTCTACATCTACATGAACACCACTCGCAACAACCTCGTGTCGTTTCAAATTGACTTGAAAGTGCCCCAGGGCATCACCGTCAACATGGATCGATGCGGCCTACCCTCTCGTGTGATTGACAAGGAGCAGAGCCTCTTTGTTGGTCAGGTTGCCGACAACCTCTACCGTCTGGTTTCCACCTCTTACAATCTCACACCGTTCACAAAGGATGACGCCCCGTTGGTGAGGGTTTCCATCACCGCCGACGAGACATTCAAAGGCGGGTCGGTTGATTTGGTCGACATGTTCACCATCAACAGCGAGGGTACGAAGGTGATTTGGATTAGTGACTCCTTCGATGTCGCCAAAGTCGATGTGATACGTGGCGATGTGAATTCCGACGGCGTTGTGACTGTGACCGACGTTGGGGATTTGGTGAAACACATCCTTGGCGAGGACGATTTGCTCTTTAATAGCAGCTACGACCTTGACAACAATGGCATGGTGGATGTTGCCGACGTGACACTCCTCAGCGACATCCTGTTGGGCAATGCCCGGTGATTTGCATGAAAATCAAAACAAAACAATAAAAAGTAACCATTATGAAAAAGTTTTTTCTCGGATTCGCCATGTTGCTTGCAGCAGGCACTATGTTCGCACAGGAAGAATACTTGACAGTGTCGCCCTCCACCATCTCGCTCAAGCCCGGCGAGACACAGGATGTCACTTTCACTTACAACGGACCCTTGGATAATGAGTATCTCTACAACGCCATCCAGCTTGAAATCGAGATGCCCGTAGGTGTGGAGCCAACCGTTGCCAAAACAGTGAAGAGGGGCAAACAAACCATCAATTACAATGTTGACTTGATGAACTCCCTTGGTGACCAAGGGTTTCAATATGGTGAGAATTTTGTAAGATTTGACGATCCCAGCAACGATACAGACCATAATATCTATCGCATCCTCATCTTCATCATGGGTGACTTCACATTCCCCTACGGTCCCGACGAGGGTGAGACATGGGAAAACATCGTGGAAGACCTCTTCCGCATCCGCCTCCTTGCAACCGATGAGCTGGAGACAGGAGAATTCAAACTCAACGTGACTGAGATTAAATTCACTTATCCAGATTTTGATGATGCTGGCAATGTGTCTCAGATCGGCGTGCCTTTCACCGATGTTGCATTGGATTACAACCTTGGCATCGACTACACCATCGGCGAGTCGGGTTACGGCACACTCTGCTGGCCCAAGGCCTTGGACTTCAGTGCCAACGAATTTGACGCCAACATCGGCGTTGACGTGGTCGGCGCCACCACCATGCTGCTGAGCAGTGTGCAGAAGGTGCCTGCCTCCACCCCGGTGGTCATCAAGGGCGAGCCCGGCATATACAGCCTTGTCACAACGAAGGAAGAGACCGAGGACGTCTCTGCCAACATCCTTTTTGGCACCCCCACTGGTACCCTGACCGTCGCAGAAGGCGACAACATCTTCGCCCTTGCCAAGAAGACGGAGGGCATTGGTTTCTACCGCTGCCAGCCCGCTGTGGTGATTCCCAAATACAAGGCTTACTACTCCACAGGTGATGCCAGCGCAGTCTCCTTCCTCTTTGACGATGCCACCGGCATTCAGCAGGTTGACGCCGCCTCCACCACTTCCGATATGTACACCATTTCAGGTGTGAAGGTGGACAAGGCCGCCCAGAAGGGTGTTTACATCGTCAATGGAAAGAAGATTGTCGTCAAGTAACAAGACACCCAACATGATTTCCTGCGCAAGCCCCGGTACAAGGGAGCTATAAGTGGGATGAGGTCCCGGATTGTGGAATGAAGCCATCATTCCGCAATTCGGGATTAAAGAGCACCCCCGCCAACTCCCTTCCCCCCTTGCCTTGGGATAGGATGCAGTGCCTCCCTTATATATAAATAAGGTGTATCCATGACACATGCCATCCATCATCTATCATCGAACCTATTTAATTGAACAATTGATATGAGACATTTACGATTACTATTGACTTTCCTGTCAGTGTGCGCCGTGACGATGGTCTCCGCCACCAACTTTTTGGTGGATGGCATACGTTACAACATAACTGATGCCAGCGAGCAAACAGTCACGCTCACTGGTTGGGATAGTTCTTATTTCAGCAGCTTGCGCGCCCCTGTCAACCCACCTGTGGGTATCAAGACAGAAGATGCCGACGGGCCTGTGGAGTTGGTAATTCCCTGGCGGGTGCTTTACAATGGCATCTACTACCGTGTCACCGGCATTGGCGAGGAAGCTTTCGCCGACTGCAGGACACTCCAATCGGTGACCATCCCCAACTCCGTGGAGACTATTGGAGAATACGCTTTCCAGGACTGCATCAACCTTCATTCTGTCAAGGTGCAGTGGATCAACCCGTTGCCCATCGATGAAAGCGTCTTCGAGGGTGTCAACTGCCAAGCCGCCTCCCTTTATGTCCTCTCTGGTTACAAGGAAGTCTATGAGGCAGCCCCCGTGTGGCAGTCTTTTGGCAACATCTACACCTATTATGATGTCGATGTCAACATGTGGTTCAAGGACCCCCATGCCAAGATGGTTTGTGTTGACAACTGGGACACCAACGGCGACGGAGAACTCTCCTATCGCGAGGCACAGGCCGTCACCGACCTTGGAGCAGCGTTTGTCGAGGACACCGAGCTGACCAGTTTCACCGAGTTGCGCTCCTTCAGCGGTCTGACCTCCATCGGTCCTTCCTCCTTCCAGGGCTGCACGGCACTCCAGGAGGTCATCATTGCCAACAAGGTCACATCCATCGGCCAGGAAGCCTTTGCCGGTTGCTCCGCGTTGAAGACAGTCACCTTCCAGACAGCTCAGACCTCCATCGGGCACTCCGCTTTTGCCGGTTGCACCTCCCTGAACAATGTAACCCTTCCCTCCAACTTGGTGACCATTGGCGAGCATGCCTTCGACGGTTGCACGAGCATGACCACCATCACCATCCCGTCCAAGGTGTCCACCATCGGCGATGGCGCTTTTGCCAACTGCACGTCCATGGCCTCCTTCTATGTGAATACGAACAACAAGACGTTCGTTCACAGCACGGGAAAGACCTATGTCACCAACAGGTCGGACATGAGCGTGGTGTATGCCTACGCCATCGGAGCATCCAACAAGACCATCACGTTCAACACATCCGTCCGTGAGATACGTCCCTACGCCTTCCAAGGAGCGAAGAACATCACGCAGCTCACTCTCACCAATGTGGTGACGGTGGGCAATGACGCTTTCTCCAACTGCCCCAACCTCTACACCATTTTCCTGCCCGAAACGGTGGCTTCCATCGGCACCAATGCCTTCGCCGGCGTTGCCAAGGGTGTTCGTGTGGAGGTGGCATGGCCCACTCCGCTCGACATCAGCGCCGGCACGTTCAGCAATTTCGAGTCTGTTGAAGCCGGTGGCATCACTGGCCGCCTCTTTGTTCCGGCCGGCACGCGTGGCACTTACGCCTCCGCCCCGGGATGGGATTGGTTCTCCTTCATTGAGGAGGGCACGATAGCCGACTATGCCAAGAAAATCATCAACTTCGCCGACGCGAAGACAGGTGAGATGTGCATCAACGCTTTCGACAGCGACAACGATGGTTACCTCACCACCGACGAGGCAGCCGAGGTCTCATCCATCGGCACCATCTTCCAAGGCTCCGAGATTGGCAGTTTCGCCGAGTTGAAGTATTTCACCGGCCTTATCGCCATCGACGACAACGCCTTCACCGGCAGCACGCTGACCTCCGTCACCCTGCCGGAGAGCGTGGAGACCATCGGCGACAACGCCTTTGCCAACTGTCCCAAACTCACCACGTTCAACGTGCCAGCGGCTGTAAACTACATCGGCAACGGCATCCTCGCCTCATGCACCGCCTTGAAGACCATCACCGTGAGTGCTGACAACCAGAATTATATCGGTGCAAGCAGCGGTGCGCTCTTCTCCAAGGACCGCTCCACCTTGCTGCAGTTCCCTGCCAACGCAGCTTTGACTTCCGTCTATCTCCCCGATGGTGTGAAGACCATCGCTCCCGAGGCATTCAAGGGCGCTACGAAGCTCCAGTCCATCAACCTTTCCGTCTGCGACATCACCTCCATTGGTGATGAGGCCTTCTCCGGCTGCACGTCGCTCAACAATGTGAAGGTGGGTTGGGCCGAACCGCTTGAGGTGAATGCAAACATCTTCAACGGCGTGAATCTGACCAGCGCCACACTTGAGGTACCCCTTGGCGTGGAAGCTCTCTATAAGGAGGCTCCCGTGTGGAAGAATTTCGGCACCATTGCCACCTTCAAGTCGTTTGTCGCTTTCGTGGACCCCGTTGTGGAGAGCGTCTGCCTTGCCAAGTGGGACACCAATGGCGACGGCAAGATCAGCATCGAGGAGGCATCCGCTGTCACCTCTTTGGACAACGCCTTCGAGGGCAACACCTTGATTACCTCGTTTGACGAGCTCGCAGAGTTCACCGCCCTCACCTCGCTTCCCGACAATGCCTTCAAGGGATGCTCCTCCCTGATCAATGTGACGCTTCCTGCCAAGCTCGCCAGCATCGGCTCCAGCACTTTCGAGGGATGCTCCATGCTGGGCACTGTCACCCTGCCCGCCACGGTGACCACCATAGGTGAAAGGGCTTTCTATGCTTGCGACGCGTTCACCTCTGTCTATCTCCCACCCAGTGTGAAAAACATCGGTGGCGGAGCCTTTGGCAATTGTGCTTCACTCAAGTCATTCTATGTCAATACGAGGAGCGCATACTATCGTGTTATCGGCAGCATCCTCTTCACAAACGACTCCACCACTGTGGTGCAGTTCCCGGCTGCCCTCAACCGCGCCAGTTTCGAGGTGGCAAGTACCAAGTTCAAGAACATCGCCCCCTACGCCTTCAGTGGTGCCCGCTACCTCAAGACCGTGGTGTTCAACTCTGCTGAGACCATCGGCGAGTACGCCTTTGAGAAATGCCAGGGCATTACCTCCATCACCATCGGCGACCACGTCAAGAGCATCGGCGATGGAGCTTTCTCCAACTGCAACAAGCTGTACACCATCATGATGCCTCAAACGCTGACCACCATCGACCCCGCAGCCTTCACCGGCATGCCCAAGGGTGTTCGCGTGGAGGTGAAATGGCCCACTCCGCTCGCCATCAGCGACGGCACGTTCAGCAATTTCGAGACAGTGGAAGCCGGCGACCTCACCGGTCGTCTCTTCGTCCCGGCCGGCACTCGTGACGCCTACGCCTCCGCTCCCGGTTGGAAGTGGTTCTCCTTCATCGAGGAGGGCACGATTGCCGAGTATGCGAATAAAATCATCACCTTCGCCGACGCGAAGACTCGTGACTTGTGCGTCTCTGCCTTCGACAAAGACCATGATGGCTACCTCACCACCAACGAGGCAGCTTCCGTCACATCCCTCGGTTCTGTCTTCCAGAACTCCGAGATTGGCAGTTTCGCCGAGTTGCAGTATTTCACCGGCCTCACCACCATCAACGCCAACGCCTTCAACGGCAGCAAGTTGACATCTGTCACCCTGCCCGAGAGCGTGATGTACATCGGTGAAAATGCCTTTGCCAACTGCCCCAACCTCACCACGTTCAACGTTCCTGCGGCTGTGGAGCACATCGGCAATGGCGTGCTCGCATCGTGCGCCAAGCTGAAGACCATCACCGTGAGTGACGGCAACCAGTATTACATCGGTTCGAGCAGCGGTGCGCTCTTCACCAAGGACCGCTCCATCTTGCTGCAGTTCCCGGCCAACGCCGCTCTGACCTCCATCTATCTGCCTGACGGTGTGAAAGCTATCGCTCCCGAAGCCTTCAAGGGCGCATCGAAGCTCCAGTCCGTCAACTTGTCCGTCAGCGACATCACCTCCATCGGCAAGGAAGCCTTCGCCGGCTGTACCTCGCTCAACAATGTGAAGGTGGGCTGGGCCACCCCGCTTGAGGTGACGAGCGACATCTTCAATGGTGTGGACTTGTCCAAGGCCACGCTCGAGGTGCCCAACGGCGTGGAGGCTCTCTACAAGGAAGCTCCCGTGTGGAAGGACTTCGGCACCGTGACGACCTTCAAGTCGTTCATCGCCTTCCAGGACCCCGCCGTGGAGAACATCTGTCTCACCCAGTGGGATGCCAACAACGATGGCAAGCTAAGCTATGATGAGGCCGCTGCCGTCACCTCGTTGGGCAACGTCTTCCAGGGCAACACCGAGATTACCTCGTTTGCCGAGCTCGCCGAGTTCACCGCCCTCACCGCCATCCCCGAAAGTGCTTTCAATGGTTGCACCTCACTGACCAATGTGACGCTGCCTTCCAAGATTGCCAGCATCGGCTCCTACGCCTTCGAGGGTTGCTCCATGCTGTCCGCTATCACTCTGCCCACCACGCTGACCACCATCGGTTTCAAGGCATTCTATGGTTGCGAATCCATCACCACCGCCTACATACCGGTCAATGTGACAAGCATCGGCAATGGTGCCTTTGGCAGTTGCTCTTCGCTCAAGTCGTTCTCCGTCAATACGAAGAATACCGCCTATCGTGCCATTGGCTCCATCCTCTTCACTCGCGACTCCACCACTGTGGTGCAGTTCCCCGCCGGCATCAGCCGCACAACCTTCGAGGTGAAGAGCAGCGTGTTCAAGAGCATCGCTCCCTACGCCTTCAGCGGAGCCACCAACCTCAAGTCGATGGTGTTCAATTCCGCAAGGACCATTGGCGAGAGGGCCTTTGAGAAATGTCTGGGCCTCACCTCCATCGTCATCGGCGACAACATCACGAGCATTGGTGACCGTGCATTCAGCGACTGCGAGAACCTGCAGGCCATCACGCTTCCCACCAATGTCGCCTCCATCGGCTCCAAGGCCTTCAACGGCATGCCCGCCGCTGTGAGGTGCCAGGTGTCGTGGACCACGCCTCTGGCCATCCCTGCCAACACCTTCTCCAACTTCGAGACGCTTGCTAACGACCAGGTGCGAGGCATCCTCTTCGTGCCGCAGGGCAGCAAGGCCGCCTACGAGGCCGCCGCTGGCTGGGATTTCTTCACCATTGTCTATGAGGGTAGCATGGCCGACTACGACGCCACGCTCATCAGCTTCGCCGACCCCGCTGTCAAGCAGCTTGCCGTCGGCGCCTGGGACGCCAATGGCGACAACCAGTTGAGCTATGAAGAGGCCGCTGCCGTGAAGTCCCTCGGCACTGTCTTCACCGGCAAGTCCATCAGCACTTTCAATGAGTTGCAGTATTTCACCGCTCTCACCGAGGTGAGCGACAACGCCTTCAAGAACACCGGCCTCACCGCCGTCACCATGCCCGAGGGCATCACACGCATCGGCAACTCCGCCTTCCAAGGCACCGCCATCAGCAAGTGGAACACCCTGCCTGGCTTGAAGGAAATCGGCGACAGCGCCTTTGCTTACAACACCGGTTTCACCGCGCTCACCATCTCGTCCAACATCACCAAGTTGGGCACCGGCGCCTTCAAGGGATGCCCCAAGCTCACCAGCATCGGTGTGCAGTCGGCAAATCCCTACTACTCCGCCTCCGGTGGTGTGCTCTACAACAAGGAAGGCACCACGCTGCTGCAGTTCCCCGCTGCGAAGACCGTTTCCGGCGACTTCGTCATCAATAGTTCGGTGACAGCCATCAGCGAGGATGCATTCCTCATGGCCAAGAACCTCACATCGGTCTCCATCCCTCTTGAGGTGACCTCCATCGGCCAGAACGCCTTCCGTGGATGCTCGGCTCTCGAGAATGTCACCGTGGAGTGGCACAACCCGCTTGCCGTGCCTGCCAACACCTTCGAGGGAGTTGACGTGGCCAATGCCACCCTGACCGTTCCCAAGGGTACGGAGAGTGCCTACCGCTCCGCCGCCGTGTGGAAGAACTTCGGACATGTGGAAACTTACCTTGACGACGTTTCCGTGCTCGACTTCGAGGATCCCCTCGTCAAGTCCATCTGCGTGGCCAACTATGACCTCAATGGCGACGGCGAGCTTACCGTAGGCGAGGCGAAAGCAGCCACCAAGCTGAGCACCTATTTCCGTGGCCAGGACATCACCAAGTTCAACGAGTTGAAGTATTTCACCGGCCTCACCGCCATCACCTCACGCGCCTTCAACGACTGCGCGAAGTTGGAAGAGTTGACGATGCCGGAGAGCATCAAGGAGATAGCATACGCTGCCTTCAATGGCTGCTCAAGCCTGAAGACCCTTGAAATCCCTGCCGCCGTGACGGTCATCAACATCAACGGTGCCTTCCCCAACTGCTCTTCACTGCAGTATTTCACCGTGGCAAGGGGCAACACACGCTTCTGCGCTGAGGACGGCGTGCTCTTCGACGCTTCCAAGACCACCCTCGTGGCTTATCCCGGCGGCAAGGCTGGCGAGTACACCGTGCCGGCAAGTGTCAACACCATCCGCTCCTATGCGTTCTGTGGTGCACCAAACATCACCAAGTGCCACCTGCCGAAGACCCTCAAGGCCATTCCTGAGGGCGCATTCGACAAGTGTACGGGACTCACCTACATCAACATCCCCGCCACTGTGGCCACCATCGGCAACTTCGCCTTCTACGAGTGCCCGTCTCTCAGTGTCATCAAGGTGGGTCGCAAGGCGCCTCTTGGCATCAATGCCAATGTGTTCCAGAACACCCTCACCGACGACATCCGCCTCTACGTGCCGGCTGGCTCGAAGTATGACTACATGGGAGCCGATGTGTGGAAAGCATTCGGTGAATACATCGAATATCCCAACTGTGACGTCAACGCCGACGGCTTTGCCGACATGCTCGACGTGGTGGACATCCTCAAGTATGTCATCAACACGCCGGTGCAAGGGTTCGACGAATTCCTTGCCGACTTCGATGACGACGAGTATGTCACCGTTGCCGACGCCGTCATCCTCGTGGGCATGATTGCCGATGGCGAGGCCGCTCCCAACATCAACGCCGCACCGATGCACTTCACCGGCAGCGAAGACCTGACATTCACCATGTCGTCCAACGATGTCGTGTCGTTTGGCATCAACAGTCCCACTCGCTACACCGCATTCCAGTTCGACCTTACGCTCCCCGAGGGAGGCGAAGTGGAGTTGGCACAGCTCTCCAGCCGCGCCACACGCGGGCATCAGCTGCTCTACAACAAGATTGGTGAGAACACCTACCGTTTCGCCGCTCTCTCCTTGAGCAACGCTCCCTTCAGCAAGGCCGAGGGCGCCGTGGTGGACATCCAGACCGCTTTCGCCGCTTCCAACGAGGTGAAGGCAAGCAACATCAAGTTTGTCACACCCAACGGCACCATCCACAGCTTTGACAACGTGGAGGCCGCCATGCCCACCGGCATCGTGGAAATCAACACCGAGGCAATCGCCGGCACCAGCCACGACAACGATGCCTACTACAACCTCAACGGTGTCAAGGTGGAGCGACCCGGCAAGGGCGTTTACATCGTCAACGGAAAGAAAGTCATCATCAAATAATCAACGACACAATGAATAAGAAAATCATATTCTTGGCCATGGCATTCCTCTGCCTCGCCAATGTCACCAAGGCAGAGAATGTTGGAATTGATGATTTCACCATCAAGCAAGGCGACACCATCCAGGTGGCAGTGAAGCTCAGCAACACCCACACGAACCTCACCGCGTTCCAGATGACGCTGAAACTGCCCGAGGGGCTCACGTTGGTTGAAGTGGAGCCTACCTCCAGGTATGGAGGCTCCGTCACCGTGGGCATGCCCGACACCAACACCTACAACATCTGCGGCTTCTGGCTGGAGGGCAACCAGTTGCGCTCCATCACCGGCTTCTCTGGCAACCTGCTCATGCTCACCGTTACTGCCAGCCTCGATTTCGAGGGCGGCCAGGGCTCCCTCAGCGAGGTGGATTTCATCACCACCGACAGGCAGCACGTCAAGCCCGCCAACATTTCGTTCAAGGTTGGCTTCGAGCGCGCCTCCGACCTTTACATCGGCGACGCCAACTTGGATGGCCTGATCGACGTGTCGGATGTCATGACCGTGGTCAACAAGAGTCTGGGGAAGGATGTCACTCCCTTCAGCATGGGCAATGCTGACACCAATGAAGACGGCATCATCGACGTCCTCGACGTGATGAACATCGTTTATCTCGTGCTCCACTGATATTGATTTCAGCACGAAGATACATACAGCAAAAAAACTCCCGCCACAAAAGTGGTGGGAGTTTTTTTTGTTTTAACGGGATGACGGGATGACGTAATAACGTAATAACGTAATAACGTAATAACGGAATGACGGAATAACGGAATGACGGGATAACGGAATAACGGGATGACGCCCATGTTAAAATGACATTCCTTCTGGCTTTTCTCATGCTATCTTTGCACACGGATTGCAAAACATGCACTCTTTTTATTATCAACATTCAAAAAACAAAGAAAACATGAGAACAGCCAAGAGACTGAAGGAACTCCTTCCCCTCGCCCTGCGAGGAATGGCCCTCGCCGCCGCTGGCATGGATGCCGGCATGCTGATGGCCGCCGCCGCCAACCTGCCCGACGCCGGCAAGACCCGTGGAGGCAACGAACGCTACAAGGGCACCACCGAGCCACACGACACCGCCGGAGCCGAACCCCTCAACCCCGCCAACCCCGAGGGCATCCTCACCGAGAGCTACTCACGCATCGACGGCGACGCCGAGATGTATCAGAAGGACATCGACGAGCGCATCACCCGCATCCGCCCCATGGCCACCCCCATCGACCAGATCTCAAGGTTTGCCAATGCACAACGGGCGAAGTCGTTTGAGGTGAAATACTACAGCGTCGGCACCCGCCCGGTGAAGACCAAGCTCACCGCCGCCGTCACCGCGTCGAACAACGTCTCCACTGCCATCCAAGTGGCCGACCCCGACATGTTCACCCTCGACGACACCATCCGCGTGGTGGGTGTGAAAGCCCTCTACAACTACAAGGGAACCGCCTACAACGCCCACGCCGCCTCCACCCCCGACCTCGTGCTGTGCGTCTGTGGCAAGACCTCCTCCGGCCAGCCCATCGTCTATGCCGTCAACGGCTCCATGGTCAATGACCAGCCCATCGGCTTGCCGGCCATCAACAACAACACCACGCTCATCCGCATGGGCAAGTCGTGCGGAGAACTCGACGTGCAGACCGGCCGCTTCAACAACATCCCCACCTCCGAGTTGCAATACTGCCAGAACTTCATGGCACAGATTGAGCAGTCCACCCTCGACAAGATTGCCGCCAAGGAGGTCAACTGGGGCTTCTCCGACCTGGAGGAAGACAGCATCTACGACATGCGCCTCGCCATGGAAAACTCCTTCCTCTTCGGTGACATGAATGTCATCAACCACAGCGTGAAGGACGGCATGTCGCAGTGGTTCACCAAGGGCATCTGGTGGCAGGCCGGCAAGGACATCGAGGTGGGTGCCTACGACAACACCAAGCATGCCACCGTCATCACCGACAACGACCTGGTGGACATCTCCAAGGACCTCTTTGTGGGCACCGGCATCGGCAACAAGCGCAAGGTGCTGCTCTGCGGCAGCGACTTCCTCGCCGCCCTCTCCAAAATCGACAGCGACAAGTTCCGCCTGAAGGACACCGTGGAGATCTGGAACCTCAAGTTCAAGTCGTGGGAGACCGACTTCGGCGAGATTCTCGCCATGCACGACGAGCTCTTCGACCTCAACGGCATGGCCGACTGCGCCTTCGCCCTCGACCCGGAGTTCCTCACCAAGAAGACCTACCTCAGTTGGAGCCGCAACATCCTCGACCTGAAGAAGGCCGGCGTGCGCAACACCGACGCCGTCGTCATCCAGGAAATCAGTTGCCTCTACCTCCGCTACCGCAAGGCGCATGCCCGCCTGCAGTTGGCACAGCCCGAATGACCTCACGCAACACACCTCCGCCATGCTCAAGACATACATCGCCGATACGGAAATGTGCATCAACGTGAGGGTGGGAGAGGGCCACGCCCATGTGGCCTTCATCCCACACACCTTGGGCGGGTCGTCGCTCGCCACCGACGACCCGCTTTTGCAAGAAGCCATCGAGCGGCACCGACATTTCGGTACCCGCATACACCTCGCACCACCGACGGAGCCAGAGCCGCCGGCGCGTCGTCAGGAGAACAAGGAGCGGAAGCCCGAACACCTCACCTTCACCTCGCTGAACGACGCCAAGGACTATTGCGCCGACACCTTCGGCGTGTCGAGAACCCTCCTGCGCACCGTCGCGCAAATCGAGGCCCTCGCCGCCGAAAACGGCATCATCATCCATATAAAATGAGTTTGCCATGAGACACAGCCTGAAGAAAATCATCCACGACACCCGCATCTTCCTCGACCTCAACCACGACGCGCCGCCACTTGTGGAGACGGCGCACTGCGGCAACCTCGCCATCGACGACATCATCCGTTCGAAGGTGGCGACAGCCGTCAGGCAGGTGGTGGAGCGCCTCGACAACCTCCTCCTCGCACCCGGAAAGCCCATCCGCGCCACCCTGGCGTGGCCGGAGGGGGCTCCGGGGCGTGGCATGGCCGTCCTGCCTTTGCCCGACGACTGCCTCCGTCTGCTCACCGTGCGCCTCACCGACTGGCGGCGGCCGGCACACATCATCACCGAGAACGACCCCGAATACCGCTGGCAGCACACCCCATGGCCCGGGGTGGGCGGCAATCCCTCGCGCCCCGTGGCGGCCATCTGCCAGCGGCCCACCGGCATGGTGGCCGAACTCTACAGTTCCACCGGGGGCAGCGACGTGGCCATCGCCGCCGCACAATACTACCCCGTGCCGCACGTGACACACGACGACACCATCGACATCCCCTCGCTCGCCTACGACGACGTGATCAAACAAGTAGCCCTCCTCACGGCGGAAACCATGGGGTACGCCACCGAAAACACAAAAGCCATCATCTAACACCATCTACACCATGCGAAACATCCATCAACACACCTACGACCTCGGCGAGTTCGCCTCCTTGGCCTGTGCGTGGAGCGCACTCCCCCAAGGCGGCCGTCCGGGCGACTACATACACATCGGCGCCGACCTCTACGCCTGGGACGAGCAGCAACACAACTGGGTGCGCGAAGACCATCCCCACACCGACTCCTATTGGCTCCTCCAACAAAGCGGCGACCTCCACCTCATGGGCGACATGAGGGTGGGAGGGAGGCTCACCACCCACCAGCATGCTCGCTTCAAGGGCGACGTCACCGTGGAGGGCACGCTGCGCTGCCACCGCTTGGCTGGGCACGACAAAGGACTGTTCACCTCTGCCGACGCCTTGCGCGAGGCCGTCCCCATGCCACGGAGGGGCGACTGGGCCTTGGTAGGCTCCAACGAGACGCCGCAGCTGTGGCAGTGCGACGCCGACGGGACGTGGACGAGCGTGGGGACGGCCTGCCTGGCCGGGGCTTTCGACCTCCACGCCTACGACCGTGTGCGCGACATCGTGGACGATGCCGTGGCGCACGGATACGTCTTTGCAGGCGTGGCCGACCCCACCACCAATCCCCACCAGCCCCTCGACTACAACGTGTGCTACCTCACCTCCACCAATGGCACGTATGTGCATTTCGGCAACATCGAGGTGCGCCACCTCTCCATGCTGCTCTGGGCTCCCGGTGCCTTCAACCTCAGGAGGTGGACGGCAAAGAGCCTCCTCAGGGAGGTGTTTGTCAGCACCGACAACATACAGGACGGGGCTGTCACCATCGAGAAGACACAAGGCATCAAGGAACTCATCCAGCAGGAGACGATGGAGAGGACGAACGCAGTCCTCGCCCTCACTGGCCGCGTCGCCGCTGACGAAAGACTTATGGTCAAGTCCGTTTCCGTCAACTCCGGCCAACCGAAACTTCCCGACGAGGACGGAAACGTTAATCTTGTCATCGCACAAGGCGGAGGCGGTGAGTACGACGAAGACCTTGCCGCACAGGTGGAGCAGAACGCCGGGGACATTATCACGCTCTTTGAGCGCATAGCGGAAATACAAGGGCCCCAACGCGCAGGGCTGTTGTGGTACAATGTTTCCGACCAAACGCTGTATTCGTCTGTTGTCATTGGCACAAACCCGGTGTCACACCAGCGCGTGTATGGGTGGGAGGAAGCGGAGGTCAACGCGGAGGCCATCTACATGGACGTGGTGAACAACATGCTTTATCGCTACGACATCGACCTCAACGACCTTGTGGCAATGCCGCAGCAAGAAGACCCCGTGACCATCGACATTGACGATGCCCTGTCCGCAACGTCTGAAAACCCTGTCCAAAACAAGGTGATAACAGCCAAGGTCGGAACGATTGAGCAAGCCATCGCGCAGCAGACAACCGCCGTCGGTTCACTCTCTGAGCAGACATCGACAATCGGTGCCACCGTTGGCTCATTGATGGGTCGT